>CAVTLU010000006.1:0-256435 GCA_963735545.1 uncultured Acidobacteriaceae bacterium | reverse complement strand
CTGGCACACGTAGTCGGCTTTGTGATTGCCAGTTCCCTGGTTGCTTTTCCTTTGGCGTTCGCGGCGGTCCTGCCCGTAGGCGTGGTGCTCGGAGGAATGCTGCTGGTGACATTGCTTTATTTTGCGCTCGCAGATTTTCTTTATGCGGGACGGCTGGCGGCGTATGTGGCGATTGCGGAAGGTGGAGAGGAGAGCACTCAGCAGTCAGCACTCGGCATTCAGCCGGGCGGAGATCGCGTTGATCCCGATGAGTTGATTCTTAGCGATGTGGTTACTCCTTAGAGCTGTCCCCTGAGCTGCATTCGTTTTGTCACCACACAGGGGCACAGGGGAGCACAGGAAACCAAATACCTGGATGCGGCTGCCGTTTTGACTCTCCTTTACTTCCTCCGATAGGCTGTAATTCCTCATGCCCGAGACCGCAATCTCCGTGCAGGCTTTGCAGAAGCGCTACGGAGACGTGGAAGCGGTGCGCGGTATCGATTTCGAAATCTACTCGGGCGAAGTTTTCGGGCTGCTTGGCCCGAATGGCGCGGGCAAGACCACCACAGTCGAAATCCTGGAAGGGCTGCGTCCGCGCAGCGCCGGCCAGGTGACCGTGCTGGGCTTCGATCCGGAGAAGCAGACCCTAGAACTCAAAGACCGCATCGGAGTATGCCTGCAAGCGACCAATATGCCGGAGAAGATTCGCGTGCGCGAGGCGCTGCATGTGTTCTCGTCGTTCTACAGCCGCAACGTGGATTCCAACGAATTGCTGCGCCGCCTGCAGCTCGAAGACAAGCGCGAGGCCTTCTACGGCACGCTTTCCGGCGGACAAAAACAAAGGTTGGCATTGGCGCTGGCTTTGGTGAACGATCCTGCGCTGCTTTTTCTGGATGAGCCTACCACCGGGCTCGATCCGCAGGTACGAGCGGAAATTCACGGACTGCTGGAGCAGTTGCGCGGAGAGAAGCGCACGATTCTTTTGACCACGCATTACATCGAAGAGGCGGAGCGGCTTTGCGACCGTGTGGCCATCATCGATCAGGGCCGCATCATTGCGCTGGACACGCCGCGCAATTTGCAACAGGCGAGCCGGGCTGCGTCCACCATCGTGGTGACTTGCGATAAATCTTTCCCGGCCGACCGGCCGTTATGGGCCGAGGCGCTGGAATCGATTGCGGACGACTCCGGTCGGACGCTGACGGTGCACTCGCGGCGTCCTGCGACGACGCTGGTCGAGCTGATCAAATGGATCGATCAACGCGGCTTCGAACTGCTGGATGTCCACCTGAAACAGCCCACGCTGGAAGATGTGTTCATCGAACTTACGGGAAAGCGCCTGCGCGAATAGAAGAGATGAAGGGCTACCTGGCACTGATCGAACTCGACCTGCGGCTGGCGCTGCGCCAGAAGTCCGTCATTTTTTTCAACTACATGTTCCCGCTCATATTTTTTCTGATATTTGCTCAGATCATGCACGCCGGACGCGGCGGCGCGATGGTGCAGATCGTCAGCATGGTGACGATCATCGGAATCCTGGGCAATGGGCTCTTCGGTGCGGGCATGCGCGCGGTGCAGGAGCGCGAAGCCAACATCCTGCGCCGCTACAAAGTGACGCCTATTACTCCGGCGCCGCTGCTGATTTCCTCCACCATCACTGGCTGGATTATTTTCATGCCGCTGATCGTGTTCCTGTTCCTGCTGGCGCACTTTGGCTATGGCATGCCCTGGCCAGGAAACATGCTGTCAATTTTCGGCTTTGTGACTCTGGGGATTATGGGGTTCCGCGCGATTGGGATGATCCTGGCGGCGGTGGCGAACTCCATGCAGGAGAGCCAGATTCTGGTGCAATTGGTGTATCTGCCGATGCTGTTTCTGAGTGGGGCTACTTTCCCGGCGTCGATTTTTCCGATCTGGCTGCTGGTGATCACGCAGTTCCTGCCGGCAACGTATTTGGTTTCCGGCATGCAAGGGATGCTGCTGCGCAAGGAAACGCTATGGGCCAACGGCCTGGCGGCGCTGGCTCTGGCGGCTACCTTGCTGGTAGGGCTGTTCATCTCCTACAAACTGTTTCGTTGGGAGAAAGAAGAAAAGATTCGAGCCAGCGCCAAGCTGTGGATTGGGGCGGTGTTGCTGCCCTTTGTGGTGCTGGGCACATGGCAGGCACATACGCGTCAGAATGTTGGGAAGACGCGGATTCTGGCGCGGCAGATCGCGCGCGGTAACACGTATTTGATTCGAGGCGCGCGCATTTTTGTAGGCGACGGCAGAGTGATCGAATCGGGCGCGGTCCTGGTGCGCGGCGGCAAGATTGCGGAGGTGTATGACGGGCGCTGGCCTGAGCCGGAGGCGGTGCATGCCGACGCCATTGAAGCTGCGGGCAAGACGGTGTTGCCGGGGTTGATTGATGTCCATGTCCATCTGGCGGCGCCCGGCGGATTTCTGGCGGACATGAATGACTACCAGCCCGAAAAGGCCATGCAGCGCGCTCTCGCCGCTTATTTGTATTGCGGCGTAACCGCGGTGCGGAGCGTTGGCGATCCGCTGGATGCGGTGTTGAAAACGCGCGCCATCGTCAACAGCGGCGAGAAGCAAGGGGCGGAGCTGTTTACTTACGGCCCGCTGTTTACGGCGCAGGGCGGGCACGGTACGGAATACTTCCAACAACTCCCGCAGAGCATTCGCGAGCAGGCATTACGGCAATTCACCCGCATTCCGTCGACTGCGGACGAGGCGCGGCTTCAGGTGGATGAGTTGAAGCACGATGGCGTGGATGGCATCAAGGCCGTGCTGGAAGCGGGTAGTGGCAGCATGCTCTTCAATCGTCTGGATGCTTCGCTGTTGCAGGCCATTGTGCGCGAGGCGCATGCGCAGGGATTGCCGGTGGCGGTGCATACGGGAGATGCTCGCGATGTGGCCGACGCGCTGGCTGCGGGGGCAGACTCCATAGAGCACGGATCGTTTCGCGGGGCGATTCCGGGGGCGCTCTTCGATCAGATGGTCCGGCAGAAAGTATTCTACGATCCGACGCTTAGCGTGGCCGAAGCGCAGCAAGACCTGGCGGAGGGTAAGACCACATTACTGAAGCGCTCTCTGGTGCAGCAGGTGGGTCCGGCGGATTTACTGGAAAGCACCGAGAGAGCGGTGTCGTCGCTTAAGTTCCAAAGCACCACGCGGGAGCGCACGGCGAAGAGTCCCGTCGACTTGCGCATCGGGACGGACAACTTGCTGCATGCTTATCGGCAGGGCGTGATGCTGGTGACGGGAAGCGATGCCGGCAATCCACTGGTGATTCATGGGCCGACGGTTCAGCGTGAGGTCGAACTCTGGGTGGCCGCGGGAGTGCCCGCCGCGGTGGCGTTGCAGGCTGCAACCTACAACGCGGCACAGTTGCTGCACGTGGAGAATCGCATGGGTTCGATTCGCAAGGGGAATGACGCCGATCTGCTGTTGGTGGATGGAAATCCGCTGGAAGATATCGGCGCTATCGAGCGCATCTCCATCGTATTTTTCAAGGGGGAACTGGTGGAGCGGTGGACACTGTTTAATCAGGAGTAGCGCCGGCGTCTCGCTGGCGAAGCTGAGGGGCTGCTTTAGGATTGTCATTCCGAGGACCGGGGCGACGAGGAATCTGCTTTCTGCCGGAGTGCTGAACAAATCTCGCTTTGCTCGAAACGACTTTGTCACTAATCCCGCGCCGCCGGGACGGTGGCGCTACGATCATGGTGCTAGACTTCCAGTGATGCGGGTTCTGGGCATTGACTGCGGCACGCAATACACCGGTTATGGCGTGGTGGAGCTTTGCCCGGACGGCAGGCTGCTTTGCTTGAGTTGTGGCGCGATCAAGTTGTCTGCGCGTGAGTCTCTGGCGTTGCGCCTGGCAACCATATTCGAGCGCATCGGCGTCATTATTCAGGAGCACCGTCCGGATCAGGTTGCGATCGAGGACGTCTTCTACGCACTCAACGTGAAATCTGCGTTCAAGCTGGGGCAGGTGCGCGGTGTGGCTATGCTGGCGGCGTCGTCGGCCGGGCTTGAGGTTGCGGAGTATTCGCCGCTTTCCATCAAGTCGGCGGTGGTGGGCTATGGGCGGGCGGAGAAGCACCAGGTGCAGCACATGGTTACGCAGTTGCTGAATCTGGCGGAGATTCCCGAGCCACCTGACGCCGCCGATGCGCTGGCGATTGCCATCTGTCATCTGCACACTTCGGCCACGTTGCAGCGGCAGCGGGCGGTTGGCGGATAGTGACGCGGCCGAAGCCTACGCAACCCGGCGCGCATTTTTGGCATAATCTTCCTGACATGCGATTTCGACAAGCCCGGGAAATGGCTTTGTGCCGTTGCCACTGCTGCTGGTGCTCGGTTGCCAGCTTGCTGCACAGACTCCGGCGCTTCCGACCGTCACCCTGACGTTCGATTTTCCCGGCTCCGAGCCTGAGCATTTTGTTTTCTCGGTTGCGTCCGACGGGCGCTCCTCCTACGACTCCAACGGCAAGCTGACCCTGCAATCGGACGTGGGCGAGCCGTTTCACCTGGATTTCACGATTTCGCCGCCAACCCGTGACCGCATCTTCGAGTTGACGAAGAAGGCGCACTACTTCGAGGGCAACCTGGATTCGGGGAAGTCGAAGATCGCTTTCACCGGAACCAAGGTTCTTAGCTATAAAGATGGAAGCAGGAACACGCACGCGACCTACAACTACTCGACGCAGCCTGCGGTGCAGCAACTAACGGCGCTTTTTCAGAATCTTTCGGCCACGCTGGAGTTTGGCCGGCGGCTGGACTACTACCATCGTTATCAGAAGCTGGCCCTGGACGACGAAACCAAGCGCATGGAAGAAATGGCGCGCGACAATAACCTGATTGAATTGCCGGCAGTTTCGAGTATTCTGCGGTCGATTGCCGAGGATCATTCGGTGATGAATGTGGTGCGGGCGCGGTCGTTGCGGCTGCTGAGTGGGGCGGGAATGCAGGGGTCGCGGTAGGAGCAGCGCCGGCGTGTCGTCCTCTTTGTGAGTGTGTCGCAACTGCCCTTTCGCCCCTTCGGGGCTTTCCTGTTTCCCATTTTTCCACCCAGGGCTTGCGCCCTGGGCTGCATTCTTGCGCCGCGTCGCGGCTATCAACGCGATCCACTGTGGGGCTGCACCGCTCAAGTGCCTGCTTCCTGCTCCTGCCTTAGCGCTTGCAGATCAATTCCCAATTGTTCGGCTTTTTTGTAGAGGTGGCTGCGCTCCAGGCCGAGCGCTTTGGCTGTGTTGGTGATGTGATAGTTGCAGCGCTTGAGTTCGGCGAGGATGACCTCGCGTTCGAAGGCTTGCACGCGATCCGCGAGCGGTCCTGAACTGACGCCGGAGATCGCGTGAGGCTCAGAGGTTTGCGGCAGGGCGGAGCGCACCGTCGCCAGATTCACTTCTCCATCGGAAGCCAGCAGCATCACGCGCTCGACTACGTTGCGCAGTTCGCGGACATTTCCCGGCCAAGAGTGATTTTGCAGCGCGGCGATGGCCTCGGCGGAGAAGGGAATCGGCTTCCAATTGTTCTGCGCGCATACCTGCTGGGCGAAGTGTTCGATCAGCGCCGGGATATCTTCGCGGCGTTCGCGCAGCGGCGGCAGGACCAGCGGCATCACGTAGACGCGATGAAATAAATCCTGGCGGAACTTGCCCTCGCGGACCAGTGTCTCCAGGCTGCGATGCGTGGCCACGAGCACGCGCACATTTACCCGGATGGGCTTGTCTCCGCCGATGCGTTCGACCTCGCCTTCTTCGAGCACGCGCAGCAGCTTGGCTTGCATGGCGAGCGGCATATCGCCAATTTCATCGAGGAAAATCGTGCCTTGCTCGGCCTGCTCGAATTTTCCCAGATGGCGATTGGCGGCGCCGGTGAACGATCCTTTTTCGTGGCCGAAGAGTTCGGATTCGATCAGCTCCGCCGGAACCGCAGCGCAATTCAGAGTCACGAACGGGCCCGCGGCTCGCGGACTGCGCTCGTGCAGAGTGCGCGCGACCATTTCTTTTCCAGTGCCGGTCTCACCCAGAATGCAGACTCGAGTTTCGCTGGCGGCCACGCGATCCACCTGCGCCATGAGCTTGCGCATGGTGTCGCCGGTCCAGATGATTTCGTGTTTGCCCAGGCGCTGGCGGAGTTGCAGGTTCTCCGATTCCAGGCGGCGCAGCTTGAGGACATTCTCGACCGTGAGTAGAAGCTTGTCCGTGGAGATAGGTTTTTCCAGGAAGTCGAGAGCGCCGAGTTTGGTGGCGCGCACGGCCATCTCGATGTGCGCCTGTCCTGACATCATGACGACGGGCGTGTTGATTCCTTGCGCGCGAAGATCTTCGAGCAGCGAGAGGCCGTCTTTGCCCGGCATCACCACGTCCGAAAATATGAGATCGAAGTTTTGCGCCTTGGCGAGGTCGAGTGCTTTGGCGGCGTTGTCGCACACGGTGGCCTCGTGGCCGCCCAGGCGGAAGGCGCGGGAGAGGGAGGCCAGGGTATTGGCTTCGTCATCGACGATCAGCAGAGTTGCCTTTGGCGGCACGTGGGTCCTTTGGAACCGAACGCCTGTCATCCTGAGGAAGCGGAGTCCTGCGCCTCGAGCGCAGGGCTCCCGACGAAGGACCTATGGATTTGTCAGCAGCGCCAGTGACACTCCAGGCAAATACACAGTTCCTTCGTCGGCGAGCCTTCCCTCCCGAGGAAGACCCGCGCTTCCTCAGGATGACAGTTGTGTGAAGCTTACTCCTTCCTCGGCAATTCGATAATGAACGTCGTCCCGCTCCCTTCCTGGCTGCGGACGCTGATTTTGCCGCCGTGATCGGTTACCACCGACTGCACGATCGCCAGTCCCAGCCCGGTGCCGTGCGACTTGCTGGTGTAGTAAGGAGTGAACAAGCGTTCACATTCTTCCGGCGTGAGGCCTGTTCCGGTATCCGAGACTTCAGCGAATACGCGGTTGGCATCCTGGCGCGTGCGCAGCGTTAACGTTCCACCTTGCGGCATGGCATCCATCGCATTTAATACGAGATTGGAGAGGGCGCGGTGGAGCAGTTCAGGATCAGCCGCGACCTGGCCCACATCCTGGCCAAGTTCCAGTTTGCAGTCTATGAATTTGTGATCGCCGGAACTCATTTGCGCCTTGAATAGCCGGGCCACGTCCTGCATTGCCGCGTTCAAGTCGATCTGCTGAAAGTGCGGCTGCGGCATTTTCGAGAACTCGCTGAAGCGGGACACGATCGCCTTCAGGTTGGCAATTTCGGCGAGCAATGTGGCCGAGCTTTCCGAAAAGACTTCTTCGAACTGCTCGGGGCTTTGCTGGCGGGCTCGGACTAAGTTCTCAACCGTCAACTGTAGAGGAAAGAGCGGGTTTTTGAGTTCATGCGCCAGACGCCGCGCCAGTTCGCGCCATGCAGCCACGCGTTCGGTCTGAACGAGACGTTCTTTTTGTTCGATGAGTTCACGGGTCATGCGGTTGAAGGATTCGGCGAGTTCGCCGAGTTCGTCGGCGGAGGTCACCGAGACCTGCGTGTTCCAGTTGCCGCCGGCGACTTCGCGCGCCGCGTACGCCAACTTTTCCACGGGACGGGTTACGCGGGCGGCGGCCCATCCGCTGAGCAGAATGGCGACAAGAATTCCGGCGCCTCCGGTGAAGAACGCCGCCGAGCGGATACGTCGCTGAAGTTCGACATAGGGCCGCCGCGAATTGCCGACGAGCAGTACCGCGACTAATTGGTGGTTTAACCCATTTAAGGGAAGCGCGCGCACGGTCTCGTCATAGGCTGCATCGGAGTCCCAATGAACGATGGCGCTGGCCTCGTGGTTCGTCTGCTGCACCTGCTGGATCAATGGGGCAAGCAGTTCTGTTTGTTGCACCGTACCCGAGACATCGATCAGGGAATGCGGCGAGAATCCAGCAGTTACATTCTGATAAAGCATCACCCGCATTCCGGGAGTAAGTTCGAAGGAGGTGAGAAAACTCTCGTCAAAAGCTCGGCCGCCAATTACGTAGAGCTGCTTGTCACCCAAATGCACTGGGCTAATGGCAGCGAGCGCCATGAGAGAACCGCCCGGAACCTCTTCGCGGCGCAAAAACATGCCTGTTGGCAGGGGTGCCGCAGGTAGGGCGTTCTCTTTGTACCCGAATTTCGCCGGCCACACCGCCGAGGAGATGATGGTGCCCTGGTCATCTACGAACTCCAGGAAATCCAGTTGTTGCTCGTCGGCGATGGTTCTCGCTTCTGTTAGGTAAGCGCCGTAGTCTGGTGATCCGCGATTCACGGCAAGTGCCATCTTGGTAGCTGGGTCACTACCAGCGATGGCGCGCACGCGGCGAACGACTTCATCGCCCTTGCGATTAAATTCGCGATCGAATCGCACTACCAGCGCCGCGGTACGCTCATCATCTGCTTGCTCAAAAGCCCTGCGAGTGACTGCCGACACGATCAACGTGACCGCCGCCACCGAAAGAAAGACGGTCAGCGCGAACACCGCCAGGAGCTTGCGCCGGAAGTTCATGGTTTCATTTTTCCGTGCTCAACCAAACATCGGCCAGGCGCCAGGTTCCATCGCGGCCCATGTTCCAGTTCTTCACCCGGGCGCTCACCGCGTAACTGATTCGCAGATGCAGCAGCGGGATTACGCGTTGCGATTGCAGAAGCATACTCTCCACCGCGTAGAGATCTTCGGGCGACGCCAAATCCGCCTCGGCCTTGGCTTGCGGAAGCCCCAGCCCAAGACTGGCCGCGAGTTCAGCGAGCGCAAGACGAGCATTGCAGCCGGCCAGCGGAATGCGGACCAGTCGAAGATCTGCGGTGGCTGAATCTGTGGGTTGCAATATCAAGCCGGCATCATGCGCGTTGAGTGCGATCCGTTCCGCCGTGACTCGGGCAACCGGATCGCCGCCATCGTAGCCCAAGGTCCACGGTGACGCCTGCCGCAGCGTTTCCGCGCATCTGGTGTGCCTTCGCCAGATCGACATCCGTGGGGAAAAGAAAAGCATAGCCGCTGAGCCAATTGGGCAGTAGTCCGCCGGCAGGTTCGCCACCGCCTTGCAGCAGAACGTTGTTTAGCGAGCTGCGATCGATGCTGAGCGCGAGCGCGGCGCGCAGACGGCCTTCTTCGGGAGTCTGCCGCTCACGGGCGAAGACCAGCGCCATAATCTCCAGCGGAGCCGAGCTTTCGATGCGGCGGCCCTCGGCCGCGGCACGGCGAGACTGTTCGGGAGGCACTTCGATTACGTCCGTATTGCCCAGGTCGAACGAAAGCATTTGATCGCGGCAACTCTTCCCCAGATCGATCTCAATTGAATCCACGAACGGACGCCCAGCCCAGTGGTCTTCGCGAGCCGCCAGCACAAGCTTTCTGCCAGGGTCCCATTGCGTAACGGTGAACGGGCCGGTGCCGAGTGGCCGCTCGCGGCCTCGCTTGGCGATGCCGTTGCGCCGCAGAGCTAATTCGGCCGGAAGGTCAGGTGCCGCGGAGTCCCGCTCGATCATTACTCCTTCGGCATTCGGGAACACCTTCCAGCCAGGGTTGGCGACGCGAAGTGAAGCTGCGACCGCGTCCGGAGTGAGCGGCGTTCCGTCGGAGAAGGTGACATCGCGGCCCAGCAGAAATTGCCAACGCCTGCTGCCTGGCTCCGCCTGCCATGAAGTGGCGAGCGCCGGTTGGGCTCGGCCGCGATCATCCAGAGTAATCAGAGTATCGAAGAGCAGGCTGGAAATATTGCGGCCGGCGAGCAACGGTATTTGGCTGGCGTCCGATGGGTCGAGAGATGCGGGCGCGGCGCGCAAAGCTACGCGCAGAGTTCCGCCATAGCGCGGACGAGTGGCCGCATGCGCCGCTCCCAGCAGGAACAGGCTACTGGCCGCAAGTAAGGCTAAGACGGTACGCCTCATATCTCTCCGTTCCTGAGTTACGCGTGACTGCAATCGCATTGGCAGTGTTTGTTTCTGTCCACAATGAGGTGATGCGGCCACTGAACTCGAGCGTGGCACTCGCCGTGACTGGCTCGCGATCGGGGAATTCGAAGGCCTGCAGAGTATCGGTCGCGCCGTTCTCGGCGCCAGTGGCCAGCACATCCCATCCCGCGCCGCAGCCGCTGTGGACACTGGCGATGGCGCTGCCCCAGTTCAGCTTGCCGGCAGTTTGGTCGGTGATGCCGTCGAGCAAATGAATGTGTCCGTCGACGCCAGCGAATAACCATAGCGTGTATTTCTCGCGCGGAATTGGCGCCGCTGAATAGAACACGGGAGCGGTGGTTTGTTTTCCTACTCCCGGCGATAGCGCGCCCGTGAAATAGTTACGCGAGGGAGTGAAGAACGCTCCCAGGTTGAAAGGATCAGGACCAAGGGGCCAGGGATCGTCGCTGGCAGAACAATTGAGGACCAGAGGAACACTGGGCGTGCTGCGGCAGAAGACGCCCGGTAAGTAAGCGTCGAAGAGATGGTCTTTGCGAAGCACCAACCTGCCCCGCAGATCGCGCGGCCAGGGGCGGGCGTGAGTCACGGCGAAAGTTCGCTCGAGCCGCCAGTGGCTGTCCTGCAACTTGTAAAGCGCAATCTGAGTTGGACTCAGGACGAGCAGGTGCGGCGGGTAGGCGTCGATCACCGCGACGTCCAGGATGCGTTCGTCCTGCGACCAAATGAGAGACTTGTGGATGGTGAGCTTCACCGCTTCATGCTCGGGCGGCGCGGCGCCGAGGCGTTCAGTGGAGACCATTACTATGGAGGGCTCGCTCGTTCCCTGGCGGATCTCTGCCACCCAGACGTTGTTCTTGCTGATTTTCGGAAAGCGAAATCTGGATGGTGGCCGCGGCCTGATCGGCGCTGACGAATTGGAGGCCTAAAGTCGCAAGCTGATTGCGCAGGCCGCGGCTGATTTCGTCAAAGTCGGCAGGGGTGAGGGAGGAGCGATTGGTGATGTCGAGCACAACCGCGCCGGGGCCGGTGACGGCTGCGATCTTGCCGGCCAGTTGCGTTTCGGGAGTTGTCCAGTCTGCCGCCAGCGCCTGGGTCACCGTGAGCCATGCGGCTATCATCAGCAGGGCGGCGCGGAAAAGTCGTCGTGAGGGAATCAATATGCCCCGGAGGAAGATGATAGCGATGCGCGAATTATAAACCGTGTTGTGTGAGTTGTTGGTCATCGCATCGCTCCTCGCTCTCGACCGTAGCGCCGGCGTCCCGCCGGCAGTCCAGTGGGCGTCCCGCCCACGCCGAGGGCCGGAGGCCCTCGATGACAACCGGCGGGCCGCCGGCGCTACGAGACACGTTCAGTTCTGCGGCGCTTTGGCTCCGCGTCCTGCGTGTGATTGGCCACGCTCATGCTGCGCAGCACGTCGTTGGCGAAGAAGAACTTTCCGTCCGCCGGCACCATCATGATCTGCAGTTTGTCGGAGAGCCGCTCGGCGACGATCTTATTAATCAGCAGCGGATTCTGTTTCAGGATCGTCGCCTTCGCTCTTCATGCGCACGGCGTCGGCTGCGGCCGTCACGCGGATGCGGTCCGCTTCAGCTTCCGCCAGCAACTTGCGGCGCTCCATCTCCGCCTTGCTGTCGATCACTTTGGCTTCGGCCATAGCTTCGGCGTTCTTCACCGTAGTTTCCTTGCGGGCTTCGGCTTCCAGCTTCGACTGCTCGATCTGCTTTTGCTTCAGCGGCAAGGTGTACTGCATTGCGTCGGATTCGCTCTTGGCTTGCAGCACGCGCACTTGCGCGTCACCCTCGGCCTGTTTCACTTGCCGGGCCTTGGTGGCTTCGGCTTCCAGTTCGGCAATTCTCACCTGCTTGGCCTGGATCTCTGTAGTCACACCCATCTGGTCGTTCTCCTGTTCTTTGAGCAGCAGACTCTCCAGGCCCTGGGCATATTCCGGCGGCAGCTGAATGTCGCGCAGCATGACTTCTTTCACCACAATGCCATCGGCGGCCAGCTTCTGAGTAATGACACCAGCGGCACGCTGCCGGACTTCTTCACGCTTGGCGGCGAACACATCGCGGACGGTGTAGTTGGGCACCAGCTCTCGCCATGCGCTGGCGACGACCGGCGGCACCAGTTCTTTCTCGACCGGCTGCGGGAGATTGTTCTGGATGTAGTCCAGCCGCCGGGGATCAAGCCGATATCGCACAGTGATGGCAAGGCCGAGCGTCAAGCCTTCCTTGGCTTGAACGTTCAGAGGCTCACCTTTTGCGGCGGTGCCGGATTTGCCGTCTTCCACCGCGCCGGTCGTAAAGAGCTGGTCGCGGGTGTCGTAGAGCACCACGCCTTCCGCCAGCGGCACGATGAAGTGCACTCCGGGATAGAGCGTGCCCGGCAGAGTGCCGCTGGTCTGGCTGACGCGGACGGCGGCCATTCCGCTCGGGACTACGATAATTCCCACGGCCAGCAGAATCGGTCCCCAAGCCAGAAAGCCCAGAGCCACCGCTCCACGCCAGCGAATGTAGCGAGGCGGAGGCAAAGGCGGAACCCCGGCCGCCGCGGCCTGTCGGTACTGCAGATTCAGGTACAGATCGTAGGCCAGCATTCCCACGGCGACGGAAATCATCCCGATGCCGCCCCACATCAGCAAATACTTGAGGAACAACATAAAGGTCTCCTTTGCGCCTTAGTGCTTCTGTTCGGACTTGATCCGCGCCGCCGCCTGCTGGGCAAACAACAAGCGGAAAACTTTGCCGAAGATCAGCTCTTCCACCAGAAGTGCGATGGCGAAAGAGAAGACCAACCCGGCCGTGACTGCGATGGCTGTCATTACGAATTGCATTGCGTCCTCCTGCGCAGGCCAAAAAGACTGATTCAAGGCAGTTAACTGTTGCTGCTTCTCAGTCGTTCTGGCCAGCCTTACGCATTCATGAGTGGCAGGCCGGCAGCCAGAGCGTATGTGGTTGGGTGATAAGGGGTTACAAGAGTCGAGCAGCAGAGTTTCGTGTCTACTCTAGAGAGGATGTGTCAGCAATGACACATGTGCCTCCTGACGGATTGACAGCTAGTCCGGCCCCTTCTATCGTTGCCGCGAAAATCGTTGCTCCGAGAATCAGTGAACGTCGTCAAAGCAACCCGGCGGTACGAGGAATGGCTTGGCCGGCAGACCAAGCTGGTGAAGTCCGACCTGCACCTGAAACATCGGCACATGGCCGAGGCGGTTTTTCCCTTCATGCGCGCCACCTTTTATCGCTGGATGCAGGTCTGGCCGGAGGTCTGTCTTGGCTTGGCGAAGGCGCCGAAGGTGCTCGCCATCGGTGATCTGCACGTGGAAAACTTCGGCACCTGGCGGGATGCGGAAGGCCGCCTGGTCTGGGGGGTGAACGATTTTGACGAAGCTGCGGTGCTGCCCTACTCGAACGACCTGGTACGGCTGGCCACCAGCGCGGTGCTCGCAATTTCCGCAGGGCACCTGGCCATTAAGGAAAAAGCTGCGTGTGATGCGGTTTTGGAGGGCTACCGACAGTCGGTGAAAGAAGAAGGGAATCCGTTTGTGCTCGAGGAAGAAAATGGATGGCTAAGGGAGATCGCAACCAGTGAGTTACGCGACCCGGTGCGCTTTTGGGAAAAGATGGATGACCTGCCCAAGCTGCGGACGATTCCGGGTGGCGGTGCAAACGCTATCGATCGTCTGCTGCCTGAGCGCGGGCTGAAATGCCGCTTCGCGCACCGTGTGGCCGGATTGGGAAGCCTGGGGCACCAGCGCTTCGTTGCCGTCGCGGAGTACCGCGGCGGCCGAATCGCGCGCGAAGCCAAAGCGCTGGCGCCTTCCGCGGTTGGCTGGGCGCAGGAAGAAGGGTCAGACCCGATTGTGTATCAGGCCATCATCCACGGGGCTGTGCGCAACCCTGATCCCTTTGTCAGAGTGTTCGGACGGTGGATCGTCCGCCGGCTTTCGCCGCATTGCTCCCGTATCGAGCTAAATCAACTTCCGGGGAATCGTGACGAACTCAAGCTGCTTTCCGCGATGGGATGGGAAACCGCCAATGTTCATCTGGGCAGCCGGAAGCAGATGAAAAAAGTTCAGAGTCACATCGAGACACTCAAGGCGAACTGGCTGCTCCCTGCCGCTAAGGACATGGCGAAAGCGGTGATCCAAGATCAGAGGGCGTGGAGCAAAGCGGGAGTAGCGTAGAGTCGGAGGGAATTGTGGAGCGACGGGCAAAGCCATTTCACCACGGAGGCAGGGAGCTACGGAGAAAAATCTTTGGGTTTCTCCTGCCTCCGTGGTGAAGACTTTGCCCGCCGCTCCATTTGCTGACGCGCCTCACACTTCGTGAGGTGCGACGCTGACTTCACCACCTTCCCACTTGAACTCCGGCTCGAGGCGGGGCATGTCGCGGTGCAGGGCGCTGAGCAGCGCATCCAGGATGGTCCTCAGCGATTGCGGACTCTCGCTCAACACCCGCTGCATGCTCTCGCGGTGTACTGATATCTCCCCGATCTGGCGCGCGCGGCTGGCCAGGTCGTCCTTTGCCGCCGTCAAAATACGGCGCGGCGGCTTGGATTCCGTTCCCTGCGAAGCCAACCGGGCAAAGGGGTGATTCAAGCTTCCTGTAGTCATCCAGTGGACTACCAGTTCCTGCAAATGGGCTGGGCTGCATGCGCAATGGATGCTTGGCCGCGCCGCCAGACGGTCGTCCCAGTGAAGAATCTTCAGCTTATCTCCCCAACGGTCCTCACTGATGAGGAACCACTGCTGCCGCATGGATCTTCGCTCGCCACAGATCGTACAAGCCAGAGTTCTAGCCCGTTCCATCACCCCGCCTCTCTTCGCCTTGCGATCCCCCTCGCGGCTTTTTGCGGCCGTGTCCCTTGCCGCTTTATGCTTGCACGGCCTTCAGAATGCTTCTCTCCATGGTTCCTGGTAGTGGAACGGCGCTCACCCCATAGCCCCGTTCGAAGGTTAACGTCAGAGAAGAAGCGCAATCGTCACACAACCAGTAACGTTCCACGCGATGCAGCAAGCGGCGCTTTCGTAGGGATGCCCCTGCAGCCACCGCCTCTTCGAACCGCTCCATTTCTATTTGGAAGAGCTTGCCCCGCCCCAGAAAGCGGTAGCGAGTGGAACACGCTGGATTTGCACACTTATGAAGCAAAGCTCCCCCCCAAGAGATCGGGCTCGTCGAATCGGCCCGTGGACAGACTGAAAGAAAAGCACTTTATTGGCCGGAGTTTTAGGATGAACAATAGGACGTAAACAATAGTAACTAAGGAGGTTCACCTTGGGAATCCTTCCCAGAAAGGGAATCGAAGGGCGCCTATGCCGCTCTCCGGTCAGCGCTGCCGACGGGTCGGCACTCGCCTGCCCCATTTTTAGTGCAGCAACAACCCGGTGACCGCTACCACCCCTCCAACCACGCTCAGAATAAGGCCCGCGTGCCAGAACGCGCGGCGGCCGGACAGCAGAGTAATTGAGGTGATCACCAGCGCAATCTCCAGAAACACTTCTCCCAAATCGTAGCGGTCAGCGCGTCGGCGCGCGAGGGAAGTTTCCTCCTCCAGTTTGCGGGCTTCTGCGTCCAGGTCTTTTTGCTCATCGCGGTAGCGCTCCGCCTCCGCCAGATATTTTTCGTGGAGCTTGGCGGCTTGTTCGGCATCCTTGGAGGCCACCACGGTGGTGATGTCGGCAAACAGTTCGTCGGTGTGGCGGCGGATATTCTTAGCTTGGTAGAAAGCCCATTGGTCGGAGACTTTGTTTTGCAGCACGACTTCCTCGGTGTGGGCGCGATGCCCGAGCAGCGATACCGCGGCCACCAGTACCGCTAGCACTGCCATCGTCAAGGAGACCGGCGCCATGCTGGGATCGTGCTTGGCATGTTCGGCGTGTTCCTGCAATTCTTGCAGCTCTTCGGAGCCCATAGCGCCTCACTTCTGAGTGGTTGGCGCTTGGATGTTACCGATTCTGGCTTTCCTGTGCAACGGGCATCCACTGGGTACGGTGCAGTTTGATGCTGAACTAGAAAAGCGTAAACCACGAAGGACACGAAGTCTCAAGAAGGGTTGTCTGTCTAAAGTTTTTCCTTCGTGATCCTTAGTGTCCTTCGTAGTTTAAGACTTTAAGCGGATCACTCCCCCATCACCTTGACAATCACTCGCTTGTCGCGCCGGCCGTCGAACTCGGCGTAGAAGATTCGCTGCCACGTTCCCAGGTCGAGCTTCCCGGCGGTAATCGGCACGATGACTTCATGATGGATCAGCAAGGCCTTCAGATGGGAATCCCCGTTGTCTTCGCCGGTCAGGTGATGCTTATATTCCTGGCGAAACGGAGCGAGCCCTTCCAGCCACTTGTCGATGTCTTCGATCAGACCGGGCTCGTTGTCGTTCACATACACTCCCGCTGTAATGTGCATCGCCGAAACCAGCACCATGCCTTCCTGCACAGCACTCTTCTTGGCGACTGCCTCCACCTGCGGCGTGATGTGAACATACTCGCGATGATTCCTGGTGTGAAATTTCAGGTATTCGGTGTGAACCTTCATGCCACGCTCCTGTCAGCAATTGTAAGGGAGCGTAGGGTGGGAGTTAGTGTAGGGACGAGTCTCTGATCCGCCGGCGGAGCGAAGCTCCGCTCCGCAAACTTATCTATTTCGGCGACAGTTCAACCTGCATGACGTACGCTCGTACGCGTTCTTGGTCTTCCAGGCTCATCTCGGTGAAATAGATTCCCTGGCGGTCGTCCCCAGCCCACATAACCGTGCCTTGGGCGTTGATCATTGGCGCGAAGTTGGGAAGCCTGAACGATAACCGCGCGATGTCGTAACGCTGCAGCCCGGCGACCTCCAACTGAATGCCGCCCTGGCTGATGTTCCAGGTCACGCCGGCCAGGGTTCTGTCTCCTACGGTGCAAATGACCTCGGTCTGCAGCGGGACACGATTGCAGCGCCGCCGATTCTCGTACAGCGGTTCCCGCACCGTGCGCAGCAGGTTGGTGAGCTTCTTTTTGTCGATGGGTTTCTGCAGAAAGAACGTGGCTCCGGCGGAAAATGACAGGTGCAAGGTGTCCAGTTCGTCGCGCCCGGTCACAATCACGATCGGGGTTGCCTTGTTTGCCATGGACCGGCGGATCATCTGCGCCAGCTCAAACCCATCCAGCCCAGGCATTTTCAGATCCAGGACGACACAGTCGTAGCGCTCTTGCTCAACCAGCCGGGCCGCTTCGCGGCTATCGCTCAGCGGGCACACCTGCGCGTCCAGGCCGTTAAATATCTCCGTCATCAACTCCAGGCCGGCAGGATCGTCTTCGACCACCAGGAGCTTGGTCACCGCCATGCAGCCCTCTCGATCGCCGGCGATTCTTCCCGCAGGCAAGCCGCCCCCAACAGTAGCCTGCGAGTCAACTGCGGTAAAGGTCACCACGGTCATTGCCCTTTGAGGCATTGCCCGGCGTCACTGATACTGAGAGATACCCGCTACGGCGCTTCCGATTGCTTCTTCAACTCGGTGCGGAATGCCTCTTCCTTGCTGGCGATGTAACTCTTGTAGCCTTCTGGATCGATAAACGGGTTGGTGCCGCCATCCTTCAACCGGGCGTACTTCGCTTCCATTCCGAAGTAGTCCCCGTGCGCCCCTAAGAAAATATCGCAGGGCAGGGACTTCAGAGTCTTGAACATCAGTTCGTAATCATGCGCGATCTCCGGATAGTGCGCGTTATTCACCAGCTTATATCCAGGATTCACATTGGGGCTGCCCACGATCACCACGTTATAAGTCTTGACGCCGTCCACCACCTTCAGCGTCCAGGTGGTGCAGCCTTTGGTGTGTCCGGGAGTGAGATGCGCCACCAGCACAACATTCCCGAGCTTTACCTCATCGCCATCGTGCAGCACACGGTCGACTTTGGTGGGCGGGAAGAGCGTGTCCTTCCCGTTGCCATAGTTGAAATCGTTGGCGCCGCCCGCTTCGATCACCCGAACGTCGGCATCCATGACCATGTACTTCGCTCCGGTGAGCTTCTTCACCAAAGCGGAGCCTGCACAGTGATCCCAGTGCGCATGGCTGATGAGGAGAATCTTGATGTCCTCGAATTTGAAGCCTAGCTTCTCGACGCTCTCGCGAATAAGTGGAATCGAGCTTTCCAGATTGCTGTTGACCAGAATGAGCCCGTCGCTGGTGGTGATGAGGTATGAGGCCAGTCCTTTGCTGCCAACGTAGTAGACATTGGCAACTACCCGGTAGGGAGGGAAGGGCTGAGTCCAATCGGGATGCTCTTGCGCGGCCGCACAGGCGGCCAGAGTCAGCGCGGCCACAAAAAAGTGGAATATTGACGAGGATAAAATCCATTTGATTCGCATCATGATAAGCGTCCCTGCTTCCGCCTCATCGCCCGACCGAGGCTAACAGCACGCTGGCTCCATTCCATAGGATCTGCACACCAATGCACACTAGCAGAAATGACGTCAGTTGCACGATCACCGTCATCCCGGTTTCTCCCAGCACACGCGCCAGCCGGTCGGCGAAGCCGTAGCAAAGGAAGATGCTGACTGCGAGCAACACGCACCCAACCAGTGCCGCTAGAATCGCCACGACATGGAATCCATGCTGATGGGGCGCATTCGCCCCCAGCGTGATGGCCACGGAAATCGATCCCGGTCCCACCGTCAGGGGCAGAGTCAGGGGATAAAACGCGTGCCGCAGAGGATCTTGCGGCTGAATGTTTCGCTTCGCTTCCCGCGGATCGTCATCGTCGCGTTGTTTCAGCAGCGTCCAGCCGGTCGAAATGACGATGAGTCCCCCGCCCACCTGCACCACCGGCAGAGAAATGCCGAAAAAGGCGAGTATGTGGGTGCCGATGAAATAAGACCCGATCAGCAGGAACAGACTGTTGATGGCAATCCGGAGGGACAGCGCTTTGCGCGTGCCCGTCGAGTACTCCCGGGTGAGAGCGAGAAAAATCGGCGCCCCTCCAAGCGGGTCGACGATGGGAAAGAGCGCGCTGAGAACCAGGAACAGAGTCTTTGCCGCCTCGAGCACAGCATCCCTCCGGGCTTGAAGTATAACCGCGTCCGGGGCGCCATGCGGAGGAGAGAACTCGGATGATTAGCAGGGATTCAGCGATGTCTCAGCTCTGTCGGTCTTCTTTGCGAACTCTGCGGATGTTCTCCGCGACCTCCGCGATGTAAGATTCGTCTTACCACTAAGACTGAGCACCGCGTTCGTATGTCTTCAGCTTCGCCGCCAGTACATCCCACTGTTCGATCACCGGAGGCTTTGCCAGCAACTCACCAGCCTTCGCCATCAGCGCGGCTGCGATCGGTCCTTTGAGGTGAGCCTGCCGGCCGGCATCGTCGGGGAAGACGTCAAAAATACCGAAAGTGGAGGGACCCAGCTTAATTGCGAACCAGGCGGTCGTCGCCGGCTCGGCTTCGGCCAAGGGGAGCGCGCTCTTCAGAAAGCTTTCGACCTCTGCCTCTTTGCCGGGTTTCGCTTCCAAGCGGGCTAGAATTGCTACCTTCACATTTGCCATGACGAGAACTCCTTTCGTGATCGCTTTTTAGATGTGGCGGCAGGGGGTAAGTTTCGAAGGGATGAGGGAGAAAAGAGGGAGAAATTGATCCCAAGCCAAAATCTTGTCAAGACCCGAAAACCACGGTTTTCGAGTCAACCACCTGATTCTATTCCCGAAATAAAGTCCCGGACCATGTCCCATTTTCCTAGGTAAATATGCTATAATAGCTGCAGAAAGTAAGAATTGGCGCAAGCCCCAACCGGGTCTTGCGCCTTTTTCTTGCCTTCTTTCTGTCGGGACACATGGACAACGCTAAGGGCTCTTCCACCGGACGCACAAACGCGTCTGGCCCGAAGTCTGCCCGGCAGCCGCGCTCCGCGACCCGCAAAGGGCAAGGCGAGCTGTCTGAATTGGCCTTTGTTTATAAGGCAGCCGGTCTCGGCTTCGGCGTGGCCAAGCCCTACGGCGACAACCAGCGTTACGACTTCATCGTAGACACCGGTCAAAAACTCTGCCGCATACAGATAAAGTCCACCACCTACTCCCAGCAGGGATGCTACCGCCTCCGCGCCACTCGCCATCTGCGCGGCCGGGAAATCTCTTACCAGTCTTCCGAAGTCGATTTCCTCGTTGCTCACGTCATCCCGGAGGAGGCTTGGTTTATTCTGCCGATCCAAGCTATCGGCGCCCGCAGCATCCTGACGCTGTCCACCGCAGCCCGCCCTCGTCCCCGGCTGTGGGACGCATACCGCGAAGCCTGGCACTTGCTGCGCGAAACGAAGTGAGGACCTGCGACGCCCGTATGTTACAGCTGCAAAGCGGCGCAAGAAACGCGGCTAAGGTGCAAGCCCTGGTGAAACGTAATGACATAGCCCTGAAAAGGGCGAAAGAGCAGTAAGGCTGGGAATCCAAAACCTTGACGCCTGCAACGTGTATCGCTACACTATACAAAGTGATCGGGAGTTTCCGGCATCGCGGTATCGAGAAATTCTTCCGCAGCGGATCGAAGGCGGGGATTCAGGCGAAGCATGCCAGCAAGCTGCGTTTACAACTGTTTGCTCTCGACAACGCCAAACATCCCAGCGACATGAACGCTCCGGGATGGCAGCTTCATCCTCTGGCCGGGGCGCTCAAACATCACTGGGCCATCAGCGTCAGCGGAAACTGGCGTCTGACGTTCAAGTTTGAGGGCGAAGACGCGGTTCTGGTCGACTATCGGGACTATCACTAGGAGGCTTCCATGCCCATGCACAATCCACCACATCCCGGTCTGGTGCTCCGTGAGTATCTCGCGGGCGAGTCGGTTTCCAAGGCAGCGGAGCACCTCCGAACTACTCGCGTGACGCTGTCGCGAGTATTGAACGCCAAAGCCGGAATCTCAGCGAGTATGGCCCTCCGCTTGGCCGCTGCCTTGGGTACTTCGCCGGAACTGTGGATGAATATGCAGGTTCAGTACGACCTTTGGCGCGCCAGGCGCAGCCGTCAACCCATGGTGCGCCGCTTTCCGCGGGTCGCAAAATCACCCGAGAAGAGTCAGGTTTCCGCGGGATTTTGAAAACTTCCGCTCCGCGACGAATCGGGAAGGGCACGAGTTCACTTGTGCGGCAGTGCGAAAATATGTCCGCGCTCTAGCACTATTCAAACCGGCCATCCCCGGCGAAGAAAGAACGAAGGCGAATGACAGGGATAGCTGCTACGATGGTGATTCTGCTATCCTCTTCAGTTTCAATGAGGATAGTGGCGTCCCCCACAGTGGTTTTGTGTACAATCCCGGCGCATGAATCAGCAAATGCTACAACACCAGTGCTACAGCGCGTGAAGGAGACGGATCATTGCCCCTACAGGAGCGTCAGCAACTCATCAGAGCGCTCGAACAGAAGCGTGGTTCTCGGATCATCTGCTATCTCACTGGAGACAGGGATCCCCAGCTCGAGACAAAGATCGGGATGGACGTTTTCCCTTTTTTTTACGACTTGTGCAGCAGGCTGAAAAAGCCAAAGAAAGTCGATGTATTTCTCTACAGCACAGGCGGTGCGACTATGGCCGCTTGGGGCTTGGTAAATTTGCTCCGTGAATTTTTTGATGGTTTCTCTGTTCTAATTCCATTTAAGGCTCTGAGCAGCGCTACGCTCTTTTCGCTGGGGGCTGATGAGATCGTGATGACTAGGGCCGGTCAGCTTAGCCCGGTGGACCCTACTATTACCTCACCCTTCAATCCTACACTTTCGGTGGGGGCCAACTCGGCTCCGCAATTCCTGCCTGTAAGTGTCGAGGACGTAATTGGGTTCCTAGACCTCGTAAAGAAAGAAGCTGGCATTCAGTCCGAGCCGTACCTTACGGAAGTTGCAAAGCTGTTGGCATCTGACGTCCGCCCACTTGCACTTGGTAGCGTCTACAGGGCAAAGGAGCAAATACGGATGCTGGCTCGCAAGCTTCTGGAGTTTCACATGGATCGCGAGGCAGAAAAAGCCAAAATCGATGCTATCATCGCCGCTCTGACGCGAGAACTCTATTCCCATGATTATGTGATCACAAGAAAAGAGGCCAAAGGCCTTCTTGGCCTAAAAATTGCTAATGCTTCAGACGACCTGGAAGAGACGATGATGTCTCTCTTTCATAGGTACGCGGACGACCTGGAACTTCGGAATACCTACAGCCCAGAGGCGATCTTAGGAAATCAGAGCACCAAAGTAACCATATTGGATCGCGCGTTCATCGAGTCTTCCGATAACAGCTTCGTCTTCCGGACGAAACGGGAGGTCAAGCGGACTCAGCTTAAGAAAGATGGCATTCCGATTGAGGTGTTTCAGGAGCGTGCGCTTCAAGAAGGCTGGACTGACGCCGATATAAAGTAAAGTGGAGGGTTGGGAATATGCCAATTCATATTCGCATCTTAAAGAGCACGCGCCTTTCCCAAACCGCCGGTGCGGCGGCAAGTTCCCCCGCCAAGTTGATCAGCGGGACCGCTGTACCGACGCTTGGATTTGATGTGAACACGACGGCGCTTTTTTCCAGGGACGTCGTCACGGTCGGTCGTTTGCTTGATCCTACGAAAGGCGTCGTGACGGTCAACAAGTCGAAGAAGGGCGTCCGCAAACATGGTAAAAGTGTGGTACAGTCCCGGCGAAAGTTCGAAATGATGCCCGCATATTCCGGCGTCCAGCAAGGGCTGGAGATGCGACCAGCAAACACGCCTCTCAGGGCTAAAGCACAAGAGGATATGAGTGATTTCGAGCGCGAATACCCCTGGTGAGCTTGGCGATAGCGAGTTTTATGATGCGGCTCCTTTGGAGCCGCATTTGCTTTATCAGGGCGAAATCCTAATAGACACGCCGCTTCTAAACATGCCGAAGCCGAGTCGTTGGCTGCTCCTCAGAACCAGAAGTGGCAAGCAACTGGACGAAGCTCTTGAGCAGGGTCGTCTGGGTGGCCTCGCCCGAGTCTTGGATTCTAATCAAACAAAGGAAGAATGGAATCGAGAGGACTGCGAGGGTGATTTCGTGATGGCTCGGCTATCTAAGCGGCAGGTCCTAGTCTTGAGTCAAACCTGTGATGTTCAAACGAAGAACTTCATACAGGTCGCACCGATCTTCCCGGCTGTTGCTGATCCGCAATACGTGGAGAAGTTAAAGAAGGACGAGGTAATCTCCGCAATCTGGGTCAAGAAACATCCTCCTGAACTGAAACATGAGAGCTACGCGGATCTGGAACTCATTCAAGCTGTCCACCAGAGCTATCTTAGGAGAATAAGCCCAATTCATCATTTCCGACTCAGTGAGTCACGCGTTCGTCTTATGCAGCGGAGCATAACTCGCTATTTCGGGCGACCGAACTCGTTCGACGCTGGGGCCGACATCGCCCCAAGACTCGGGACTTACCTGTGCGTAAGCTGCTTCTACATGGACGGACGTGTAAGCCCAGTTTCGGTTGCGGAAGGTCAGCCGTTCACGAAATGCGAGGTGTGCGGTGGCAGAGCATGGGTCTTGAAGGGACGGTGAGAGCCGCCAGATTTGTGGCATCCTGAGCCTCGGGATGCCGGCGCTATACTTCCACCTTCAACTTGCCATCCATCAAGCCGACACGAAGTTGCTGAGTTGCCTTAACCACCGTATCCGCCTCGTGTAACTCGGACGCCGGAAACGTACTCGCCACGCCGATGGCTTTCATTCCCCCGGCGTGGGCGCTACGAATGCCAGCGGGAGAATCCTCGATCACCAGGCACTCCGCGGGATTCATTCCCAACAGCTGTGCCGCTTTCAGATAAGGCTCGGGATCGGGCTTGCCCGAGGTCACGTCGTCTGCAGAAATCAGTACGCGCGGAAAGGGAAGGTTGAAGTGACGCAGGCGCGTAGTCGCCACGTAGCGTGTAGCCGAGGTCACCACCGCCCAGCGGTCTTCCGGCAGAAGTCCGAGCAATTCGGCTACGCCTGGCATCACGCTGACACGGTCAAAATCTTCCGCGCCGCGCTGTTCGATTTTCTTGGCCTCGGCCTCGGCGTCGAGATACGGCGCCGCCAATTGCACCACCTCGAGAGTGCGGCGCCCGTGCATGATCGGCCGCATGATTTCCGGCGCGATATTGTTCTCCTGCGCCCAGGTAAGCCATTGGTGAGTGACGGAAGGAGTGGAGTCCACCAGAACACCATCCAGATCGAACAGGATGGCGGTGCACAAGAATGTCGGCATCGCTTTAGAGAGCCCTCTGATTGGGCGCGATCTCGCCTGCAATGACAGGGGTCGCCGGGGCGTTCAGCATCTTATTCCGCATGGCTAGATGCCTCTGGCGAAAATGCGCCTTCGCACGTTCTCCCCAGGCGCGGACGAAGTAATAATTCAGCACCGCGCCAATCACCGAGCTGGCGAGCGGGATCAGCCGTCCAGCCCACTTCTCGACGACTTCGCGTGCTGGCCTTCACCGCGATGCGCTGGATGACCCGTGGGCACGAAGCGATTGACCACTTCTTTTTCCAACAGCTCGCGGCTGATATCGACTCCGGCGGCGCTGGCGGCGGCAATCCAAAGTTCGGCCGCCTCCTCGTCGGTGTTGAATTCGAAGCCGTAAAGCAGGCTGAGTTTCTGAATGGTGCGCAGGGTGATGCCGGCGAGAATGCTGAGGTCAGGAACCATGGTCGCGATGCCGCCCAGCCCCAGTCCGGCGCCTTCGGCCGCGGCAGCCTTCATGCCACTGCGAATGACGCTGCGCCGCCAGATCGTCGAGAACGCCGACTTCCACGGAATAAACTCCCTGAAAGCTCGTAACCGGAAGTCCGTAGGCAGCCCGCAATTGCAGAAGAAAATGCGCTGGATCAACTTTGATAGTTTCATACGCGCGCTGGAAGTCCGCGCACCAGGGCGTCTTCGACGCGCCGCTGAAACCAGGAGTGACGAATCTGCTCAGTCATAATCTAGAAGCTACCCGAACACTGCACGAAACTGAGAACCAAGAACCAATCACTGGCAACTGCAGTTCCCAACTCGCGCTATGGATTCCTGAGTGCCGTCAATGCACCCGACCCACAAGTCCAAGTTAACCCAAGCGGGGACGAAAGACCAGTTCTCGGCTCCCAGTTCGGAGTTCCCAGTCACAACGTGCAGCGTCCTCATTACCGTCGTAGAACAAGCCATGTGCTAGCATTCACATATCCCTAATGCCAACTGGAAAATTGCATATCGTGCCCCTGGGCGGTCTCGGCGAGTTTGGAATGAACTGCATGGCCGTCCGCTGGGGTGACGACATCATCGTCATCGACGCCGGCTTGATGTTCCCCGAGGCCGAACTCCTGGGCGTGGACATCGTTGTCCCCGACATTTCCTACCTCATCGAAAACCGCCAGCGGGTGCGCGCCATCGTCCTTACCCACGGGCACGAAGACCACATCGGAGCCTTGCCCTGGATACTTTCTGAACTCAAGGTCCCGGTGTGGGGCACGGAATTCACCCTGGCTTACGTCGAAGACAAGCTGGACGAACACGGCCTGCTCGATGACGCCGACCTGCACGAAATCCACCCGGGAGAGCGCTTCAAGGTCGGTCCTTTCACCATTCATCCCATCCAGGTGACGCATAGTCTGGTGGAGTGCGTAGCGCTGGCCGTACACACGCCGCTCGGCGTGATCATTCACACCGGCGACTTCAAAGTCGACCCCACGCCCACCGACAACCGCCTCTTCGACCTCCACGCCTTCGCCGAATATGGCAAAGAGGGGGTGTTGGCGCTTTTTCAGGACTCGACCAACGTTGAGCGCAAGGGGTATACGCCGAGCGAGCGCGCGGTGCGGCGAAAGTTCGATGAAGTTTTCGCGTACACGGAGCGGCGGCTATTTATTTCGTGCTTTTCGTCGTCGATCCATCGCATCAAGCTGGCGGTGGAGATGGCCTGGGAGCATGGGCGCAAGGTGGCGTTTGTCGGGCGGTCGATGAACAGCTCGGCGGAGATTGCCGAGGACCTCGGTTATGTCGAAATCCCCGAGGGTTTGCTGATTCATCCCGGGGAAATCAAGAACTACGCGCCGGAGAAGGTCTGCGTGCTGATCAGCGGGACGCAGGGCGAGCCTATGTCCGCTCTGTCGCGCGCGGCCGTCGATAACCACAAGCACGCCAAGATCGAGAAGGGCGATACGGTGGTGCTGTCGTCGCGCATTATTCCCGGCAACGAGAAGGCGATTTACCGCATGGTCGATCACCTGTTCCGGCGCGAGGCCCACGTGATCTATGACGATGGCTCCTCGCCGCCGGTACACGTCAGCGGCCACGCCAGCCAGGAGGAACAGAAGCTAATCATCAATCTGGTGAAGCCGAAATATTTTATCCCCATACACGGCGAGTATCGGCAACTGAAGCTGCACGCGGAGCTGGCGGCGGCGATGCACGGGTCGGTGGGGAACGTGATTCTGATCGAGAGCGGCGACATTCTGGAATTTGACGAACTGGGCGCGCGCAAAGCGGGAAAGGTGAATGTCGGACGAGTATGCATCGATTCCGGCTCGCGCACCGACGTAGTCGAAGATCTGATTATTAAAGACCGCCGCCATCTGAGTGAAGACGGCATCGTGCTGCCCATCATTGCCATCAACAAACTTACCGGGCGGGTGGAGACTTCTCCGGAGATCGTGACCCGCGGCTTCTCCGCCGGAGAAGACGGCTTCGTCGAGGGTGCGCGCCAGATCGTGGTGCAAACGCTGGAGGTTTCCAGCGACGAAGAGAAGACGGATTACGGGGTGATCAAGGAGAAGATTCGGGCGGACTTGAAGCGCTATATTTCTAAGCAGACACAGAAGCGGCCGCTGATTATGCCGGTGATTTTGGAGATTTAGATTGCGGCGTGGTCTCAGGTGTTACCATTTGCTGGTAGACAGTCGTGGATGAAATCAATGCGCGCCGAGCTCGGGAATTCGCATATGGCAAGAGAGTACGTGGATCAGCACGACGGCGGATACTGGGTTGCTGGCACACGGGTTTCCCTCGATTCCATCGTCTACGCGTTTCTCCGTGGAGCAGCGCCCGAGAGTATTGCCCAGTCCTTCCCCGCTCTGAAATTGGAGGAGGTCTATGGGGCGATAACCTACTACCTCGGCCACCAGGAGGATGTGGACTCATACCTGCGACAAAATGATCAGGAATTTGAGGCGCTGCGCGCCCATGCCCGAGAGGCAAATCCCAGCCTCTACAGGAAGCTCGAAGAAGCTAGACCGCAGCTACACACGCCACACCCGTGAAAGTCCGGTTTCAGGCGGACGCCGATCTCAACGAGGATATCGTCAAGGGAGTTCTTCGCCGGGAACCCGGAGTTGATTTTCGAACCGCTACGGCTTCTGGCCTTCGCCAGCTTTCCGATTTGGAAGTTTTGACTCTGGCGGCTCATGAGCGTCGTGTCCTAGTTTCGCATGATCGCCGGACAATGCCGCAGGCGTTCGCAGAGTTTGTTCGTGCGAATGTGAGTCCTGGCCTTCTGATCGTTTCCCAGAGAACTGATCTGCTTATCGCAATTGAGGATGTACTCTTGGTGTGGTCGGCTTCCGAGGCGGAGAATGGACGAACCAACTGGGGGCGATTCCGTTCTAGGCGGACCGACCTCGGACGTTGGTGACTCGGTCAGCCAACCCCCGACTGGGGAACTTAGATGGCAAACCTGAAACGCAGGAACCACTTTCTTCCTGAGTGCTACCAAAAGGGATTTACAGATGCCTCCGGCAAGGTCTGGATAAGGTTCTCGGACAGGCCAAAACCCGAACAACGGAATCCCCTATCTGTAGGGAGAAAGCGCAGTCTCTACATCGCGTACCGTCTTGCAGCCGATAAGGCAGCCTGGCTGAGGGATCGCTCCGATTCGTGAAACCTTTTCGTGAAACCTTATCTCGTTGCGCCGGAAGCCGAAGACGATCTCCGGCAGATTTGGCGTTACCTGCTCGGAGAGGCGGGACTGGCAATCGCCAACCGGATTCAGGGTGACCTGGTGGATGCGATCGAAGGCTTGGCCGATGTTCCAGGGAAAGGCCACAAGCGTCCCGACCTTACTAGCCGTGATGTGCGGTTCTTCAGCGTGTATCAATACATGATCGTGTACCGGCGAGCGGTGCCGATGGAGATCGTCGCCGTCTTACACGGCAAGCGTGATTTAAAGCGGCTGCTCAAGAATCGAGCGTCATTGTGAGCTGCTTGTTTTGAGTAATCACAATAGCCATATGGTCACCCTTGCCGACATCCGTGAAGCCCAAGCCCGCCTCCACGGCATCGCGGTGCGCACCGCGCTCATCGAGTCACACATCCATCAGTCCGCTGACGCCTCGACGACCGCCAGCTCTACCTCAAGCCCGAGAACCAGCAGCCCATTGGCGCCTTCAAGCTGCGTGGGGCCTACAACAAGGTGGCCTCGCTCACGCAGGAAGAGCGCGCCCGCGGGGTGATTACGTACTCCAGCGGAAATCATGCTCAAGGCGTGGCCTATGCCGCTCGCGCCCTAGGCGTAAAAGCCGTGATCGTGATGCCAGAAAATGCGCCTGCCATCAAGCGCGAGGCAACCGCTGCCCTAGGTGCGGAGATCGTACTAGTTGGGCCGGGCAGCGCGGAACGTCAGAGCAAAGCCGAGGAACTCGCGGCGCAATACGGTTATGCGATTGTCCCCCCTTACAACGATGAGAAGATCATCGCGGGGCAGGGAACCATGGGCCTGGAAATTCTGGAGGATTTGCCGGAGGTGGAGACCGTTCTCGTTCCCGTCGGCGGCGGCGGTATGATCAGCGGCATCGCCACCGCGATCAAGTTGAGTAATCCTGCCGTGAAAGTGATCGGCGTCGAACCCGAGTTGGCGGCCGATGCGCAAGCCAGCCTGCGGGCAGGGAAGATCGTCGAGTTCTCTCCCGACCAGGTCACTAGAACAGCCGCCGACGGATTGCGTACGCAGAGCATCGGCGCCATTAACTTTGAACACATCCGCCGCTACGTGGATGACATTATTACGGTCAGCGAGAATGAAATCCGGGAAGCTACGTTTCGCCTGGCCGGGGATCCGAAGACGGTAGCTGAGCCTAGCGGCGCGGTAGCGGTGGCCGGGTTTCTGTTCCACCGCGATCTGTTGCCTCGGACTAGAATGAACGTCGCAGTCATCAGCGGGGGAAATATTGAGCCGCGGATGCTGGCAGAGATGCAGCGCGCGCATCATAGTATGTGAGTGTCGCGCGGAAAGCCTGTCATGCCAAGAGAAGGTGACTTTTTAGCCCGTGCTTCAAAGACCTGTCATCCTGATGAGGAAGCGGGGTCCTGCGCGCCTCGCGCAAGACTCCCGACGAAGGATCTTTCGATTGGTCAGCAGCACCGGTGAACCCAGGCAAGATGCAGAGATCCTTCGTCGGCGGGCCTTCCCCTTCGGGGAAGACCCGCGCTTCCTCAGGATGACAATGAAAACGAAATCGGCAATTCTTGCGGCAGGGGTTTGGTTGTCCCTCGCGCCGCTCGCCCTGGCCCTGGGCGAGCGGGGAACGCTGGTGCACGAGGCGCAACTCCACATCGCTCCTGACGAAAGCTCTGCGAAGCTGGGCGAGGCTGGGCGCGGACACGAACTGATCATCCTCGAAACCAGCCGCGACTGGGTTCACGTGGAGGCCTTCCTCGGCAATCCAAGAAGAGAAGAAGCGGATGAAGAACACCAGGGGCAGACCATTTCAGGATGGGTTCTGAGTAAAGGTCTGGTAACCATGTCCACACCGGACGGCGACAAAATCGTGTTTGGGGAAGCTGCGGATTCAGAAGACGAGGCCAGCCGCCGGCGCGGCCGGCGCGGCGCGGCCCAGGACGCCATGCGCCTCTACTATCGCGTCTATGATCTTTTCCCCACGTCGGCCTTGGCGGGCGAAGCCCTGTACCGAGCTGCCGACATCCGCTGGCAATTGGATAAGGTCGATGTGTCCACGCGCCCTTCGTCGCGCGAAAAGGAGTCCTTCTTGCGCGAGGGCATCGACGACCAGTGGATGAAGCTGGTGATCAAGAAATTTCCCAGCAGCAAGTGGGCGGATTTGGCGGCCTTCCATCTGATCGACAATAAGCTCTGCGGCGACTGGCAGGGAGCGTCGAAGTGTCCAGACAAGGAAGCTGACCTCTACGACAAGTACGCCAGCGAGCACCCGCAGTCTCCAGCAGCGCCCGAGGCCCTGTATGACGCCGCCTTTCGGCGCGCGGCGCTGATTCAGATTTACACGAGCGAAGAACAGCAGAAGAAATCCGATGAGTCGAAGAGCCGGGCGCTGGCCTTGGCGCAGAAACTGGTGTCCCAGTATCCGCAAAGCGATTGGGCCCTGCGGGGACGGCGGCTGCTCTTTTACCTCGAACATGACATCCCGGCGTATGGCAACGTGACCGAATGATTAGCGTAGCGCCGGCGTCCCGCCGCTGTCATCGAGGGCATCTCGCCATCGTGGTGCTGGAGTCAAATCGAATCTTTTCGTCTACCTCGAACCGGAGGCTTAATCGCTTGCGCCGATCGCTGAATGCCCTGTCCATCGCCGTATTCCTCGTGGCCGCTTCTTACGCCGCTGGCGCTCCCCGCTATTTCGATGGCAAATCCTGGTGGGAGCATGTCAAAGTCCTCGCCGACGACAAAATGGAAGGCCGCGACACCGGCAGCGAAGGTCTGCGCAATGCCGAAGCCTATGTCGTCGACCAACTGAAATCGCTGGGACTGGAGCCGAAGGGAGTCAACGGTTTTTATCAGCCGGTGAAATTTGTTTCACGGCAGATCGTCGAAAACGATTCCAGCCTGGCGCTCGTCCACGACGGCTCGGTGCAGCCGCTAACACTCGGCGACGACGCGTTCTTCAACACACGCGTCGATTTGAAACGTGGCGAACTGACGGCCCCGCTGGTTTTTGTGGGTTACGGTTTGAAGATTCCCGAGAAGAATTACGACGATTTTCAAGGGCTCGATGTAAAGGGCAGAGTTGCCGTCTATCTGACGGGATCGCCGGCCGACGTGCCCTCTGCCCTCTCTGCGCATTATCAATCTACGGCACAGCGTTGGAAGGCGTTGCGGGCGGCCGGCGCTATCGGAGTAGTGACTATTCCGAATCCAGCTTCGATGGATGTGCCCTGGTCGCGCATTACCCTTAACCGCACACGTCCAGAGATGGAAGTAGCCGGCCAGGAGTTCCAGGACACGGCCGGCGCAGAGGTCGCGGTGGTCTTCAATCCCGCGCGGGCAGAGCAATTGTTCGCCGGCTCGGGCCACAGCTTTGACGAACTGGCGGCGCTGGCCAAAGATCGCAAGGCGTTACCCCGCTTTCCATTGGCCGTCTCGCTGCAGGCAAAAGCCGCTATGGAAACCAAGGAGATTGAATCGGCGAATGTAATTGCCGCCTACCCAGGCAGCGATGCCAAACTTAAGAAAGAGTACGTGGTGCTTTCTGCGCATATCGACCACGTGGGAATCGGAGCCCCCATCGACGGCGATAACCTCTACAACGGAGCCATGGACAACGCCTCCGGCTGCGCCGCTTTGCTCGATATCGCTGCTTCGCTCAGGAAAGCTCGCGTGAAGACCCGCCGCTCCATTCTCTTTGTTTTCGTAACCGGGGAAGAAAAAGGACTGCTCGGATCCAAATATTTTGGCGCTCACCCGACCGTCGATCCCAAAGACATGGTCGCCGACATCAACGTCGATATGTTTCTACCCATCGTGCCGTTGAAACTGCTGACCGTCTACGGCTTGGCTGAATCAGATCTGGGAGACCGCGTAACCGAAGCGGCCAAGTCGTACGGAATTCCCGTGCAGCCTGATCCGGCGCCGCTGCGCAACGTCTTTATTCGTAGCGACCAATACAACTTTATCCGGCATGGCATCCCGGCTCTTATGATCGATGTAGGTTTCGTCCCGGGCACGCCGGAAGACGCAATTCACAAGGAGTGGCTGCAGCATCGTTATCATGCGCCTAGCGACGACCTCAATCAGCCGGTGGATCGTGGCAGCGCCGCGCTCTACGAGGACATCATTCGCTCGCTGCTGATTTCCGTAGCCGACGATGCGCAGCGGCCGCAATGGAAGCAGGACAGCTTTTTCCGGCGCTTCGCGCAGGAATAAAACCCAAGCTTCAGGCCTCTCATGCTGAGGCAGCGGAGTCCTGCGCGCCGAGCGCAGAAGTCCCGACGAAGGACCTATGGATTGTTCAGCAGCCCCGGCGACATCGACAAAATGCACGGGTCCTTCGTCGGCGGGCCTTCCCCTCCGGGGAAGACCCGCGCTTCCTCAGGATGACAGTGTTTTCAATCGTCAAAAAGTCACAGGCTTTAAGTGGAGTCGCCGAGTCACGCAAGCAAGCCCCGGGAACCACGCCAGATAGTTCAGAACTCTTTGCTCTTCTGCGATACTGAGGCAGTATTCCGGAGGATGCTTGAACGACTACTTGCTCTCCCTGATCTTGGGAATTGTCGAAGGCCTCACCGAGTTTCTTCCCGTCAGCTCCACCGCGCATCTGCGCATTTCGGAAGCTCTGCTGCACATCAGCCTATCTGACGGCTATTGGAAGATGTACACCATCGTCATCCAGTTGGGCGCGATTCTTTCTCTGTTCATATATTTCGGTCCCCGTCTCGCGAAGTTCATTTCGACATTTCCGCGCGGAGAGCAGGGTGACAAAACTGTACTGACGCACCCGCTCAGCCTCGTCTCGGTGGCCTTCGTCGTTACTGCCATTCCTTCGCTCCTGCTGGTCAAGGTAATCGGCGCGCATCTGGAGAATCTCTCCCTCATCGGCTATTCGCTTCTCATTGGAGGGGTTGCGATGTGGATCGTGGACGCCAGAAATGCGGCTTCGGAAGCAGCCGGGCCGGGCGCTCCGCAAAGCCGCATTCACACCTGGAAGATGGAAAATATGAGCCTGGGGCAAGCGATCTGGATCGGCTTCTGCCAGATTTTTTCCGGTGTGTTTCCTGGCGTGTCGCGCTCCATGTCCACCATCGCCGGCGGCCAATTGGCCGGCATGTCACGGGCAGCCGCATTGGAATTTTCTTTCTTCGTCTCCATTCCGGTGATGATCGCAGCTACGGGATACGGTCTGCTGAAATCGCTGATGGGAAAAGGCGAAAACCCCATTGGAGTTTCTCATCTTGATGCTCATGGCTGGATCGTGCTGGCCATCGGCTTTGTGGTTTCATTTATCGTGGCCTACGGTTCGGTGGCCTGGTTCATGGCTTGGGTGCGCAAGCACGGATTTGTACCGTTCGCGATCTACCGCATTATTATTGGGACTCTGGTGCTGGTATTCGCCTCGCGCCTGGCGGGTTAAGCGAGGGGTTCATGCTTTTTGAACTCGAGCGTTTTAGAAATCAAAGACCGCACCATTGCCATCCCGGATCCGCCTTGACATAACTTCGCTTCCCACGTCACACTGGCAGCCGCGACTTCGGCCTCTCTTCCTCCAGCCGGGTCGCATCGGCACGGGATGCCGGTCATCCCGCGCAATTTTCCGCGCATTGGAGGATCCATGTCTGAAATCCGACCCCCAGTCGTCCCGCTTTCGGCAAAAGTTACGCCGGAAATAGCCGCTCAGCTTAAAGCCGCGGGGCAAACCCCCCGGTTTCAGCAACACGCCGATTCCCTGAATGCCACGTTGGAAGCCAGCGAATTCGAACTCATCGACCTGATGTACAACAGTTACTTCGATAAGACCACCACGCGAGTGTGGAGCGGCAAACTACCACCCAATCCGCAGCCTGGCGTTCCCGGCCACATTGAGTTTGCTCTGGCGCCTTACTACCTCCACCATCCGGGCAACAGCCGAATCCTGCTGGATCTGGTTTGGATATGGACTGATTTACTGGGATTCCCGCTGCCGCGCTGCCTGCTGACCGTGAATGACTCGCCTACGGTTTCCAACTATCAAAATCTGATCAAGGGTGTGACGCCGCCCAACGCGATCATAGACGGAGATGGCACGCTATTCGGCGAAGAAGTCTACGAACAACTGGATCCCGGCTGGATGTTTGCCATGGGCGAGTATGTATTTCACTATTTCCGCGATACGCCCGATCTGGCCCCGTTCGTCGTCCCCGCCAAGGGCACGAATGTGATCCCGGTACAGGGGAGTTCGCAAAGTCAGATCACTTTTGCCCTGGTCGGCGATTGGGGCACGGGCCCTCACGGCCCCGGCGAGCCGTCCCAGGCCGTAATGAAGGCGATCCAGAACGTAACGCCCAAACCCGATTACATCATTCATCTTGGGGATGTCTACTATGCCGGCGCTCCCTGGGAGGAGTACTTGAATTTGCTGGGAGTGTGGCCGCCGGCGTGGAGAGGCAAGTCCTTCACGCTGAATTCCAACCACGAAATGTATGACGGCGCTTGGGGCTACTACAAGGTCGGCCTGGAACAGTCGGGCGCATTTTCGGCGCAAAGAGGATGCAGCTACTTTGCCCTACAGTGCGGCATCGGCGCACCCGGAGGCCCGTGGACCCTGCTGTGCCTCGACTCCGCGTACTGGGCCACTTCGCTCATGATCATGGAGGGCAGCCTTACCGATTCAAAATCGACTCGCTTTGGGAATATGGCTCAACAGGATTTTGTCACCGGCTTGAACCTGAATCCGAACAAAACCATCGTCATCACCCACCATAATCCGTTGGCCTATGACGGCTCGGCTCTCATCGACGATGGCAAGGGCAATGCATTGTGGTCGCAACTCACTCAGTACCTGAAAGCCCCACCGGCTGCCTGGTACTGGGGGCATGTGCACAATGGCATCGTCTACACGCAGACCAATGCAACCAAGAGCCCGACGTATTGCCGTTGTACCGGCCACGGCGCGATCCCTTTCGGGTCTGCCTGGGGATGTAAGGCTGCTTACCCGAACCCGGTCGCCTGGTACGCCAACACTCCGAATCCGCTGCCCGCGGCGTACCCACGCATGCTGAACGGGTTTGTGTTGCTGACGCTGGTCACCAGTGGCGGCGCCGCCGGAACCGTTGGCGAAACTTTCTATAATCAGGACGGCACGGTGGCAAAGCCGGCTTTCACATACCGGCTGGGCTAGGATGTTTGGAGGCTGGAATTTTCTTGTCCTGGTGTAACTGAGGGATGTCCCACCCTTCGTGTTTTGAGGGTGGGGTGCCTGTGCATTCGATAGAACGCCAAGAAGACTTGATCGAGGTTCGTGGCATCTCAGACCCGTCGCCGGTGCGGGCAGACTCTTACTTTGTCCAGATAGGGCCGCAGCAGGGTGACGGCCCGTAGCTAACTCGATACTGCCCCCGAGTTCCTTCCTACGCTCTTCGCCTCATTTCTTTGGCATAATCATTGGGCTCTGGCGTAACCCGGCGCGGAGAGGCGCTCTATGTCCGTAGAGACGTAGCTCGGCTAAGTCTCAAGCTGCCGACAAAGTCAAAGAATTGTCATTCCGAGGAGCGGGGCGACGAGGAATCTGCTGTCTGCAGCCCGCGAGAGAAAGCAGATTCCTCGCTCCGCTGGGAATGACAAGCCTGGACGCGTTCATCAGCAAGCTGAGAACGTAGCTCTGCTACGTCCAGGGAATCTGTCGCCTCTCGCAGGGTCGAATACGCCCATGAAGTATTTCGCCCGAATTTTCGCTCCGACTAACAACCGGCGGCTCAATGAGCTGATTGGGTTCCTGTTGTGCGTCTCTGCGCTCCTCCTTTTTCTCGCGCTGGCTTCCTACTCGCCGCTGGATCCCTCGCTCAACAGCGCTTCCGTGCTCACCGGTTCGCGGGCGGCGCGGAACTGGGTCGGCATCATCGGGGCATTGGTTTCAGATGTGACGCTGCAAACTTTTGGCGTTGGGGCGTTTCTGTGGCCAGTCTTTCTGGCTGGTGCTGGGATCCCGCTGGTTCCACTCGCGCAAGCTGATTTCGCCGCTCGCCAAGTTTCTTGGCGGAACCTGGCTGCTGGTTTTTGTTCCCGCGCTGCTGGCCCTCATGCCCGGACACGTGCGTTGGATGCACGCTATCCCGATCGAAGGACTGCTCGGCCGCATGGTGGGCGATGCACTCATTCATTATTTCAATCTCGCGGGTGCGTACATTATCTGCGCCAGCGTTTTGGCGGTGGCGCTGTATCTCTCAACTACATTCTCGTTCTCGGCGCTTCAGGTTTGGGCGCCTACACGCTTCGCTTTCGCAGTTGCGCTTTGGGAACGCTATAAGGACTGGCAGGACGCGCGTGAGCGCCGGCAAATGCAGAAGGAACTGGACAAACGCCGCGCCGCCAAGCCGGTGGTGACCACGCAGATGGTGCCTGCGCGGGAAGCTGCGGCTCAGCCATTCTTCACGCCTCGGGCTGAACCGGTGAAAACCGGAATCGAGCGCATGGGCATTGAGAAGACGAGCGCGGAAGTACAGGTTGAGTCGGCGGGAGCCTCGGAAGCACTGTCCCCTGAGGTGGCCGAGCGCGGCGACAGCGGACAAAAAGCCAAGACCACGATGCCGCGCATCGCCGGTGGCTTTAAGCTGCCACCGAGCAGTTTGCTGCACCGTGCCGATGAACAGCAGGCCATCGACGCCGATGAACTCAAGCTGCTGGCCCAGGTGCTCACGGAAAAATATGCCGAGTTTGAAGTTCACGGACAGGTCACGCAGATCAATCCCGGCCCGGTGGTCACGACTTTCGAATTCAAGCCAGAAGCCGGCATCAAATACAGCCGCATCACCAATCTCACCGACGACCTCTGCCTGGCGCTCAAAGCAGAAAGCATTCTGATTGAGCGCATGGCGGGGAAGTCGACCGTGGGCATTCAGGTGCCGAATCGCGAGCGCGAGATCATCTGGCTGCGTGAGAACATCGAATCAAATGAATTCATCGGGTCCAAGTCGAAGCTGACGCTGGCTCTGGGCAAGGACATCAATGGACGCATCGTCACCGCCGACCTCAACGGCATGCCGCATTTGCTGATCGCAGGCTCGACGGGATCGGGCAAGAGCGTGGCCATCAACGCCATGATCATGTCCATTCTGTATAAGGCGACGCCCGATCAGGTGCGCCTGATTCTGGTCGATCCCAAGCGGCTGGAGTTGGGCAACTATGAAGGCGTTCCGCATCTCTACACGCCGATCATTACCGAGCCCAAGCTGGCGGCCAACGCTCTGCGCAACGCGGTGCGCGAAATGGAACGGCGGCTGAAGCTGCTGGCGGAAAAAGGCGTGCGCAACATCGACCAGTACAACAAGCTCTTCGACGACGCGGGCACGCGCAGCCTGTTTGGCGAAGATTCTGAAGACCGGCCGCTGCCTTACATTGTCATCATCATCGACGAGCTGGCCGACCTGATGATGCTCGACAGCAGCAACGTGGAGGAATCGATCACGCGGCTGGCGCAGATGGCGCGCGCGGTTGGGATTCATCTTGTGCTAGCTACGCAGCGCCCGTCGGTGGACGTGATCACGGGCCTGATCAAGGCGAACTTCCCGGCGCGCATTTCGTTCCGGGTGGCGACCAAGGTAGACTCGCGCACCATCCTCGACGCCAACGGCTCCGAGGCGCTGCTGGGCCGTGGAGACATGCTGTATTTGCCTTCGGGCTCATCTCGGGTGCATCGCCTGCACGCACCGTTTGTGACCGAGAAGGAAATCGCGGCGGTGGTTGAATTTTGGCGCGCACAGGGCGCAGCCGAGTATCAGGAACAATTCCTCGAAGCACCGAAGGATGAGCGTGAAGCCGGCTCGGCCGGAGCCGACGGCGACGACGGCGAGGCAGAGAACGATCCTCTCTACCAGGACGGGGTGCGCCTGGTAGTGGAGTTTGGCAAGGCGTCGACGTCACTGCTGCAGCGCCGCCTGCGTATCGGCTACGGGCGCGCCGCACATCTCATCGACCTGATGGAGCGCGACGGCATCGTTGGCGCGGCGGATGGCCCCAAGCCCCGCGAGGTTCTGAAGCGGCCGAATTGGTTGTCCGAGGTGGAAGAGTCCATGCGGTAGGAATGTCCCGCCTACTGAGCTGCACGTTTCGCGAAGACGCGTGAGGTTATTTGGAAAACTGCTCTGGCAAGTGCGGGTATTTCTGCGGCCAAAGCCGATACAGCACGCACCCATGCGACGGCAGTGAAACATCAAGTGCCTTCGCTGTTCCCAGACCTTTGTGCTCCCAAAGATCACGGACCACATATTCGTCCGAGGGAAGACTCAGCTCCTTCCACTGATAGGTGACCTTCGCGGCGGCCCCGGAGAGGTTGAATGCTGCAAGATAGTAGGAACCACCTCCCGACGACGGCTGTGAGAGCCACACCACGGTTTTTCCCGTGGAAATCACGGGATGGCTGTTCATTGAATGCTGATCGACTTGGATCACCTCGGGATTGGTCAGCAAGGACACAGTCCATGGGTCGGCCGCGGGCAGTTCACCGCCGACCATCAAAGGCGAACGAAAGATCGTCCAGAGTGTAAGCAGGGTTCGTTGCTCATCGCGTGTAAGGCGTGAGTCACGAGGTTTTCCCCAGCCGGGCGCCGGACCCAGGCGGCCGATGGGCAACATGTCGGCATCCGGCCAACGCCCGGGTTGCGAAAATTGCGCCCATTTTGCCGTGTTTGCAAACTGGTCCCCGACGCCTTGCGGATAGCGCTGGTCGCTGTGCCACAAGTCCCAAATATCATCGGAGATGCGCCACATCTGCGCATACTTCCGCAACTCCTCGACTTTGTCGACCGGAGCGGGACCGGGCGAAAGACTCAAGACAATCGGCCTTCCGGTTTTTTGCAGAGCCGTGCTCAGCATGCGAATCTCTTCCCCTTTGTAGGGATGGCTGCTGATGCAGTCAGCCTTGATGAGATCGACACCCCAGCTCGCATAAAGCTGGGCAATAGAGTCATAGTAGGCCTGACCGGCGGGCTTGCCGGCATCGACGCCGTAGTTGTCGAAGTTCCACGGGCATGTGTCAGAGGCGTCGGCGGCTTCGCGGGCGCGATATGACGATCCCGCGATGGGCAGATTGCTTTCCAGCGCCTGCCGGGGAATTCCCCGAACAATGTGAATTCCGAACTTCAAGCCTAGACGGTGCACGTAGTCGGCCAGCGGCTTGAAGCCGGCATCGCCGGCGGCGGAGGGGAATCGATTGGGCGCCGGCAGGTAGCGGCCAAAACCGTCCATGGCGAAGTGAAAGGTTTTGGAGTTCCCTTCGGGAATGGGATCGGTTACGTACCATTCTGCGTCGATCACCACGTACTGCCAGCCGAAGGGCGCCAAGTGCGCAGCGAACCACTCTGCGTTCGCTTTGAAGTCAGCTTCGTTGATGGTGATGCCGTAGCCGTCGTAGCTGTTCCATCCCATCGGCGGAGCCAGTGACTGGGGACTATCCTGAGCGTGCGCCATGCTCATGCCGAGCACGAGGAACGGAACGCCGAGTTTGGACAGCAACTTGCCGGCGTGAAGCATTATTCCTCCTTAGAACCGCGCCGATATAGTAGCGCAAGGTTGGCGTTACCTGTACCGCGCGAGTAGAGCTAGCAACATGGTCGATCCCGCGCGGGAGCCTATTGCCGGCTGCGAGGTACGCGTCTCCGCAGAGCTTGTACAAACGCTTGGTCGATTCTTGCCGATGCCATCTCCAGGGGCGAAAATCCTCGCTCCCACGCCAGCCAGAAAGTCACCAACAGCAACCCCAACGTGATGGCAATATTCGGCCAGGCATTCAGCGCCCATTGTCCCCGCCAACTGAGTTCCACGCTTCGCGAAAACGGCATGAGATACGAAATCGGCCAGCGGTAGCCGTCCGGGCCGCGAGATCCGATTAGATCCTCCAGCAAGTGGACGTGAAAACTTAGAAAGGCTAGGGCGGCGGTGTTTCGTCGCTGGTTGGCCAAGGCATACGCTGCGATAGCTACCAACAATGCGAAGCCCAAGTGGTGCAGCGAATGGTGGTAACGCGCAAACCAGTCGAGAGGGTGCCCGGAGTACCTGGTGAGCAGGTCGGCAATCGCGCCGAGGCCGTCTATATCCGGAGCGACTCCGGCAAGCGTCACCAGCGCGCGATCTCTACGGCGCAACGTGACCGTGTTGGCAAGCACCCAACCGGATAAGAAATGTGTGATGGGGCTCATACGAGCGCAGCTTACACGGGACCGTTAGGTTCTTTGGGTGCGATCACCTTTATCGACAGGCCTTTTTGGGATTGCGGAAAATATGGAACGGTACTGCCTGTGATAGCAGACATCGCAGCGGACGGGACGAAAGAGAAAGAGGAAAAGAATTAGGTCGAACGGATTCCTCACGCTTGACCGGTACGCAACTTTGCCTCCGCACCGTGAACAGCGGAAGGGCTTGCCGAGCATTGTATCTCCCCAAAAAACTATCGCGTCATAATATCCCATACTCCGGTCCAGGAACGCCGGGGTGTGAATTCATTGGAAAGCCGACATTGCTTTGACCGGTTCGAATGCCGGAGGCGCCCGCGCCAGAAATCGGTTTTCCGGTTGTGCGGGCTAACAGCAGATTCCTCGCGCGTTCTCGCCGCGCTATGCGCGCGGCTGCGAACGGCTCGGAATGACAAGAGCTATTATCTTTCCCGCTGCGCCGATCTGTTCGGTATGCTGATCAACGGATGAAAGTCATCTCAGTCAACGTCGGACTGCCTCGCGAAGTTGTTTGGAGGGGCGTGCCGGTCACTACCGGCATTTTCAAAGATCCAGTGGAAGGCCCTGTGAAGATCGACGCGCTGAACCTTGCAGGCGACGCGCAGGCTGATCTCACTGTGCATGGCGGTCCGCAAAAGGCGGTCTACGGTTATCCCAGCGAACATTACGAATACTGGAAAGGGGACCTGCCGAACGTCAGTTTTCCCTGGGGCAAATTCGGCGAGAACCTGACGACCGAAGGCCTTTACGAGGACGAGTTGCATATCGGCGATAAGTACAGGGTTGGCTCAGCCCTGCTGATGGTGACGCAGCCTCGCCTGCCTTGCTACAAGCTGACCATTAAATTCGACCGAGATGACATGATCAAACGCTTCCTGAGGAGCGGGCGAACCGGGTTTTACTTCTCCGTCACCGAGCCGGGAGAGGTCGAGGCGGGATCGAAAATCGAAGTCGTAAGCCGGGATTCAGCCAAGGTCAAGGTGTCGGATATCACTCGCCTCTACCTGGGCCAAACCTCGGATCCGGAGGTATTTCGCCGTGCGATCGGGGTGGAGGCGCTGCCCCACAGCTGGCGAGACTGGCTTCAGGAGCGGGTTTCGGCGCGGGGGCGGTAGTCCGCCTATCTGAAAGCCTGCAATCTGAAAAGCCTCTCATCCGTACTAGGTCCAGACGTAAATCTCTGTGGAGGACCTATGAGCAAGCGGTGCTGCGACGGTGCAGTCGATGTCGGATATGAAGGGCCGCTCAAAGTGCCGGCAAATGTTTAGGTTTGTCATTTCGAGCGGGGCGAGAAATCCGCTTCCCCTTGGGCGCCGGCAAACAGCAGACTCCTCGTCGCTCCGCTCCTTGGAATGACAAACAGACTTGGGGCCGACATTTAGCGAGCGCACTGGCTAAGCCCTGCGCACGAGGAAATACGGCTGGTTGGTCAGCTCAGCGTTGAAACCTGGGTAGAGCCAGGCGTTGTCTTTTCCTTGCCTAAATTCAAAGTAGTATTGCAGCGGATAGGTTGGGTTGGGGTAACTGCCGGGAATTGTCGCGCGAAATTCCTTGCCTTGCGCTTGCAACTCAGCGGTCTGGTAACGCTCCGCTTGGTTTACGTGCCGGTAGTACAGGCGCGCAAGCGTGAAATCGACAGGCTGTTGGAATAAGACGACAAGTTGCAAGTCTTTGCCGGGTGCGAATTGCGCGGGCGGAGTGTGGGAGCAAGGAGTCGGATTGCGTTGCGGCGCGGCCAAAGCTTGCTGGATTGCAGACGCAACATTTGCTGCTTGATCCGTGCCCCCTTGCAACGATTCCAGCCGCTTGGCCATATCGGCAATGTCATCATCGATGGCGGGAAGGCGGTCGAGCCAATTGCCGCGCTGATCGCGCCTGGGGCCGATGGTGATGTCGGAAACGTAGATGCTCTTCGCGTCCTCGGCAAACTGAGACCAGATTTCGCGGGCACGGCGGTAGTGCTGTAACGCTTCTTCCAGCGCGGCGCGGTTGCCCGAGCGTTCGTGAATCTCATAGAGAGTGCCGCTGCGAATCTTGGTAGCGAAGAAGCGGCCCAGGCCGATGTGGAGTTCTACGTCGGCGGCCATTCGGCGGAATTCTGGTGTGGCGTTTTTCTCAGCTTGGCCTTCCGCCTCATGGAGCGCTGTTGCGGCGTTCTCGCAGAGATTTTCCAGCCATTGGGCGACTTCGATGGGAGAGTATTTGCCGCCACGTTCGCCTTTGAGCAGTTCATCCGCGAAATCACCGATGCGGGAAAATAGTTGCGGATCGAGAGGGCTCGTGTTGCCGAAGACTCTTGGCGCGGGAGTATCGCCGTAGGGCGCTGACTTCGCGGGGTCGACCATCGGCTGGTTGGTGTAGAACTCCGGCCCGTAAGTATCGTTGGCCGCTGAGGGCATATGAGCGGTGGTCACAAGCGGCAGAATTCTGGTGGCGCTCGCTAAGGCGGCTTCGACCGCGGGAGCCTTGGCAGGGAACTGCTGGCGCAGATGGCGGCGCCAGGTGTCGGGATCGGCGTCGGGGTTATAGAGGAGGCGTCCCCAGTGGCGATAGGTGTAGAGATATTTTTCCCAGTCCCAGCGCGGGGTCAGGGAAGTGTCGGCGTAGGCACAGCGGCCGCCGGGAAGGCCCGATCCACGGCGGCCTTTGAAGGATAGCGGCTCGAACAGCTCGACGCCGTTGCTGCCGCAGAAAGCGAAGGCGCGCGAGTGCGCGGCGGTCGAGACCGGGATCGCCCCACAGAAGAAAGCGGTGCGTGCCCGGCCAGATGCGAGTCATGACGGTGTAGGGCCGGTCTTCTTTTAGGAAGTCGGCGTAACCGTAGCGCGTGAAAATTCTTTCGCCGGTGCTGAGGGAGAAGAAGCCCTGATTGTTGGCCGCGGGGCGGGGCATTTCCAGATCGCGGATCGCGGCTTGATGATAGGGAAGTCCCATGTGCTCGGCCCAGTACTTAGGCGAAAGTTTTATGGGCATGCCCGTGGCGAGTGCGGAATCGAGAATGGTTTGATTCAGGCCCTTGGTGTGGAGATCGATTTCAACTTTGCGTCCCGACTGCGGCACACCTTGAAACACGGTTTTCCAGAAGCCGAAACTTCCCTCGCGCACGCCGCTCTCGCCATGAGTCCGCAAGGTCACGCCGCTGATATCGGGGCAGGCGCGCAGTAAGGCGGCGAGGGCATCGCGGCAATAGGCGGCGTGGTTTTCCGGCGTCAGCCCCGGCGGTCGTGTAGTTGGGGTTAGGGCTGTCGGTCCATTGATAGCCGTGCGTCCAGATGCCTAGCTGGAAGTCGATGCCATGAGCTACGGCCTGTCGGCTGATGAATTGCAGCGTCTCCAGATTGCGGTCGCGTTCTTCGTCCGGCAAGTTTACGGCGCGCACTTGGTAGCCGGGCACGGAAAGAAGAAATGGATAGGCGAAGACGAAGTATGAGTCGGTGACATTTTGCAGGAAGTCGTAGCTGATGCCCAAAGCGAGTTGGAAGCGGTTGATGCGCTGCGCCGCCAGCATGGAGAAATACGCCGGCCACATCTCGCGATCGTTGAACCAGGGATTGTCTTCGACGTTGCTGACGAAGGGGCGGGCGATGCTGCGCACCGAGTTGGACGGTTGCTCGGCCAGAGGTTTTTGTCCCTGCAATACTTCGATCGGGTTGCCGGCGTGCTGAACTTGGTCCCCCAATTCGAGTAGCGCATACATGAGGCCGCGGGAATCGGCGGCGGATGCAAAAACCGCAGGAGCGCCGCGGTGGGCGAAGGGCGCCAGTGCGAGGCTCTCAGGGGCGCTGGGCAGAGAGATTGTTACTGGTGTTAGGTGAGACTTGTGTCCGGCGGCGACGATGTAGAAATCGGATTTGGGCGCGCTCGCAAGAGACTCGTAGTGCCGCACTATGACGCCGCGCTGTTCGATGGATCGAGTCAATTCTTGCGAGGCCCAAGCGACCGGCGGAGCGGATATGAGCGGATCGGAGCGATCGGTCACGATAGAAATAAGTTGGCGGTCGTCGGCGTGCGCTGTGACGGTTGAACCCGCGCCCAGGGTGCCTAGAGAGAGGGCCGTTAGTTGGAGAAAGTCACGCCGGGAGAGGTCGGGAGTTTTCATTTCGGAAGAGTTTCTGCCTTAGTGGCGGAAGCTGGGTTCATCATAGAGGTCCTAGAGCAGAGTCGGGCAACCTGGGACTTACGTCCCAGGCGAATGAATGCCGCCGTTCCGCCGCTGAAATTTCGAAGCCTCCGGATCCAAGGTTGAAATAGAAAGTCATTGTATCTCCTATCACCGATGTTCGTGGCGTGGGACCTAATTCAGTAGTAGAATCCCGCGAACCTTTTTCGGGGCGCTTTCGGGGCATCCAGACGCCATGGACGAAGCTTTCGGAGTTTTATTCGTCATCGGACTCGTGTTGTTTATCCTGGTTGGGCCCTGGGTGCTGGTCGCGAAGGGCCGCAGGAAGCGCAAACGCGAGCGAGAAGAAGACCAACAGCGTTGGGCTGAGCTGACGCGGCGGGTCCACGGTCTAGAGCAAAGCTTACAGAAACTCGCGAGTAGTGAGCCCGCTCAACCTGTCCAGGCAAACGTAGTTACGTCTTCTCAAGTTCGCGAGACCGCCGCTCCGCCGCCACCCGCGTACGAAGAGCCTGCATATAGGCCGACAGAGCGTCCTCCCGCAGTCGAGCCAATACCCTCCGAAGAAGTAACCGAAGAATCGATTGAAGCAGAGGCGGTTCCACCTTTGCCCGCGGAAAGCATTCCTTCGTTCCCGGAACCTCCGTCCGTACAAACTTCGGAAGCCGCTCCGCCGCCTGAGCCGCCGGTCTTCGCCGAAGTCCAGCATGAAGCCACGTTTGCGGATCGCTTCAAATCCAAGGGCAACCTGGAAGAAACCGTCGGTACGAATTGGCTCAACAAGCTGGGCATTCTGAGTCTGGTGCTGGGGATCGCTTTCTTTCTCACGTACCAGCTCAGGGAGATGGGACCCGCCGGCAAGGTGTTGGTCGGCTACCTGTTGAGCGTGGCGATGCTGGGCGTGGGCATTTGGCTCGAGCGCCACGATCGCTACCGGATTCTTGCGCGCGCCGGAATTGGCGGCGGATGGGCGCTGCTGTTCTTCACCACATACGCCATGTATCACGTGCCGGCGGCGCACGTGCTTTCGTCGCAGACGCTCGACTTGTTGCTGATGTTGGCGGTGGCGGCGGCGATGGTGTGGCATACGCTGCGCTATCGCTCGCAAGTGGTGACGGGCCTGGCATTTCTGCTGGCGTTCCTCACCATCACCATCAGTCACGACAGCGTCTACAGCCTCTCGGCGGGCGGAGTGTTGGCGGCGGCTCTGGTGGTGATTATTGGGCGCATGCAGTGGTTTGAGCTGGAAGTGTTTGGAATTCTGGCCAGCTACTTGAATCACTATCTGTGGCTGCGGCCGATTATCGAGCCGATGCAGGGGCATCACAGGCCCTTCCCTGAGTTCGCCGCCAGCGCGGGAATGCTGGCGGTGTACTGGCTTATTTTCCGGTTGTCTTATGTGTTTCGCAGCCCGAGCGACCAGGGGCAGGAGCGAATTTCGAGCGTTGCAGCGTTGTTGAATACCGCGCTGTTGCTGGCTCTCTTCAAATATCAATCGGCTCACCCCGAATGGGCATTCTGGGCGTTGCTGGCAATTGGAGCAATTGAGACTGCGCTGGGGCAACTGCCGGTGACTCGCCGCCGGCGCTCCGCGGTGATTGTGCTCTCGACGCTTGGCGTGGCTCTGCTGATCGCAGCTTTCCCCTTCCGCTATTCGGGAGCACGCCTGACCGTTTTGTGGTTGCTCGAAGCTGAGGCGCTTCTGCTGATCGGCGTGTGGACGCGTGAAGTTATCTTTCGCCGCTTCGGGGGCGCTGCTGCCGTACTGGTCGCGGGCCAGATGATTAGCTCCGACGCGGCGCGAATCTGTGGCATACGCATGGACGGGGCCGATGTGCAGAGCTATCCGAAGCCGGCGGTTCTGTTTGCCGTCGCTGCGGCGGTTTTCTATGCCAATAGCCACTGGGTGGCGCGGCGCTGGGCTGAATTGTTTACCACGGAGTTCGACCGGCGTGTGATGCAGCGCTTGTCCTATGTCGGCGCGCTCATGGCGCTGATCGCAGCCTGGATTGCCTTTCCTCAGAACTGGACCGCGGTGGCGTGGGGCGTGCTGGCGCTGGGGCTCGCCTGGCTGGGACGACGCTTCAGAACGCGCGAACTCACCGAACAGTCACACTTTGTCGCGGGTGCTTCGCTGCTTCGCGTGGCCGTTATCAATTTTGAGGACACGACTCCATTCCACGGTATTTCGCTGCGGCTGCTTACCGTGCTTGCGGTCGCTGCAAACTTCTACGTGACATCGCGCTGGAGCGCTGCGGAAGAGTGGAGAGAAAAGAATCTCAGCCTCGGCTCCTATTCATTTCCGCTTAGCGATTACGTCGCTGGAGCCTACACCTGGGCGGCGTCGCTGTTGCTAACGCTGCTGGCCTGGTACGAATTGCGCTCCGTGAGCGTTGCCGTAGCTTGGGTAATGGGCGGACTGTTGCTCTTCGAACTTGGTCTCGCCCGCAAGTCGGTGGCTCTACGGCTGCAGGCTTATGCGCTGTTTCTGGCGGGATTCGTCCGTATCTTTTTCGTGAACCTGAATGCCGATGGGGCTCCCGGCGAAATCAGCCCGAGATTCTACACCGTGGTTCCACTGGCTCTGGCATTTTTCTACGCGCAGTGGAGATTGCAGGCGGAAGGCGGCCTCGGGAATCTTCTCCCGCTGGAGCACAAACTGAAGTTCGAGGAGTGCTGCAGCTACCTCGGAATCATCAGCATCGCGGCGCTAATGCGCTTTGAGTTGGAAGCGGACTGGGTAGCGGCGGCGTGGGCGACTCTGGCCTTCGCCTTGCTGGCCGTGGCTTGGCGAAGCAAGCTGCGGGTCTTTCTTCATCAGGCGCTGCTGATGGCGTTTGGCGTTCTGTTCCGCGCCTCGCTGCACAACTTTTATCAGCGCAGCTACTTTCCGGCGCCGTTCTGGGAGAGCCGCTCGCTCTGCGTGGGAGTAGCAGTCACGATGTTGTTTGCCTGCTTGCCGTTCGCCTTCCAGCTTCGCAGCAAAAATGAAGCCGAGATCGAGAGCGGGCTGGTGCGTCTTTTCCGCTCGCTGGCCCGCCGTCCGGAGCAGGTGTTTTTCTTCAGTGCGGTCGGACTGCTAACCGTGTTGCTTGCACTTGAGATGAGGCACGGCATGGTGACAGTCTCCTGGGGTGTGGAAGGCGTAGCCATCTTTCTATTCGCGCTGTGGGTGGGCGAACGCAGCTTCCGTCTGTCCGGCCTCGGCTTGCTTTTGTTGTGTGTGGGCAAGATCCTTTTTGTCGATGTCTGGAGGCTGAACCCGCGCGACCGGTATTTGACGCTGATCGTTCTGGGAGGAGCGCTGCTTCTGGTGTCATTCCTCTACACCAGGAATCGTGAGGCGTTGCGGGAATATTTATGAAGCGTTGGATCGCATTGGCGGGAATTGTAGGGCTTGGCATCGCCGCGGTGTTCGTGAGCGAGCGGCGCAAGGTGGACGTGCCTCCCGGCCCCGCCGCGCTGTTGTATCTGGTGGCGGACACGGAGCAGGAGCTTACCCGCATGCCGGTGCGTTTCACGCGTATGTCGGATGAAGATGAAATCCGCATCGGTGACGACCTGGCTCGCGCTTACCAACGAGACGAAAAGCCAAATGATGAAACAGGGGAGGTGGAGAACTATCTGCAGCAGGTCGGAGGGCGGCTGGCGGCTCGGGCGCATCGCCATTTGCCCTACCGCTTCCACTACATTCCTGAGAAGGGCTTCATCAATGCGTTCGCTTTGCCCGGCGGCCACGTGTACGTCGGCGCCGGACTGATGGCGCTCATGGACAGCGAGGACGAACTAGCTGCGGTGGTGGGCCACGAAATCGAGCACATCGATCATTACCACTGCGCCGAACGCGTGCAGCAGGAGCAGGCGCTGCATAAGATTCCATTGGGAGAAGTGGTGGCTCTGCCCATCGAACTGTTCGAAGCGGGCTACAGCAAAGATCAGGAGCTGGAAGCCGATCGCGAAGGCACGCGGCTGGCGGTCGAAGCGGGATACTCGGCCAACGGCGCGACCCGCATGTTCGAGACGTTTCAACGTCTGTACGAAGAGCACTACGCACGCGCGCGGACGCCGCAGGAAGAATTGTCGCAGTTGGCGGAGCAGACGCTGGAAGGATATTTCCGTTCGCATCCGCTGCCCGCGGAGCGGATTGAGCAAGTACGCAGGCTGATCGCCAGTGAGAATTGGCCGTTGCGTCCCGAGCGCGATCTGGCGGTGGCGTATATCTTTTGGACCGCGAAGGCGAAAGATGCGCTTGCAGCCGGCAGGTACGCACAAGCCGAGCAACTGGCTACGCAGTCGTTGCGGCTTCGTCCCGGCCAAGAGAAAGCTCTGGAGGTGCTGGCGGCGGCGCAGTTTGCGCAGGCGGATTTTTCTGCGGCCGCCGCTTCGTATCGCAAGGTGTTGGAACTGGATCCCACGAAGATGGAAGCTGCCGACACTTACGCGCTCGCACTCGCAGCCGCCAACCGGAGTACGGCGCTGGCGGAATTCCGGCAGTGGAGCGAATCTCTCAAAGGGGAGAAGCCTCGCGACTTGCAGGTTCCACTGGCTGGGCTGGCGCTGCTCGCCGGGGATGGGGTCCCTGCGCGCAGCGCGGCGGCGCTGGCCAAGGCGAGCGCTTCCGAGGACTGGGCGCCCGGTTGGTTCGGACGCCTCGGCTGGTGGTACTACCTGGCAGGCGATTACCCGACTGCCGCGGATTTGCTGGAAAACGCTGTCGAGCAACGTCCCGGGCAAACTCGTTACGGAACGGAGCGGGCCTGGGCGCAGATCGAGCAGCGCCGCTTTGCAGACGCGATCGAGAGCGTGGAAATTACTTATGGTGGTTCGAATGCCGGCCCCGATCAAATGATGGCAGACGCGGTGGCGTTGTGGCAGGCCAAGCGGCAGGACGACGCGTTGGGCCATTTCCGCGCGGCGTTAGGCCGTCAGCCTGAGTGGAACGATCCGCGCTGGGTGAAGGCGTTGTATTCGCCACTGGTGGCGGAGAGTGTCGAGCAGATGCGGGTGGAGGAAGAGCGGCGGCGGCGCGCTCGGCGCTGAAGCGTCTGTTCGCGGATGCTGGTGACGGGTCCTGGTTAGGACTTTCTTGACGCAGGCTTGCGTTCTCCTGGCCGGTCGCGGGCGGGGGCGCCCGCGCCACACTCAGCTAGCGCAGCCAGTCTTCCAGTTCTGTTCCCTGGTCGGTCTTTTCGTCGCGATACTTCACGATCACGGGCGTGTAGAGTGACAAATTCCACTCCGCTGCCTGGCCCTTCTTCACGGCGCGCGATCCGGGCACAACTACGGCGTTCTCCGGCACTTCGAGCGGCTTGTCTGCGGTGGCGCGATAGACCTCGCCGCGCACGATGTCATAGAGCGGAGTGGAGCGCGTGAGAATGGTTCCCGCGCCCAGCACGGCCCGCGTGCGCACCAGCGTGCCTTCATATACGCCGCAGTTGCCGCCTACCAGCACGTCGTCCTCGATGATGACGGGAGCCGCATTCACCGGCTCCAGCACGCCGCCAATCTGGGCGGCCGCGCTCAAATGCACGCGCTTGCCGATTTGCGCGCACGAGCCGACCAGGGCGTGCGAATCCACCATGGTGCCTTCGTCCACATAGGCGCCGACGTTGATAAACATGGGCGGCATGCAGATTACCGTCGGCGCGACGTATGCACCTAATCGTACGGACGATCCGCCTGGTACCACGCGCACCCGGTCTCTGACCGTGAAGCGGCGGGCAGGGAAGGTGTCCTTGTCGACGAAGGAAAGGCTGGCATCTTGCGCCATCTCGCTCAGCTCGCCCAGGCGGAAGCCGAGCAGAATGCCTTGCTTCACCCAGACGTTGACTGTCCACTGGCCATCGATCTTTTCGGCGGCGCGAATCTTGCCCTGGGTGAGTTCGTCGCGGAAGTCCATAAACGTCTGGCGGGCATCCGGATTGCGTTCCACTTCACCTGAGGAGGCGAGACGCTCGATGGCGGATTTAAGGGAGGACATGAGGGAAGAAGTATAAAGGAAATGGGGAGCGGTGACGCGATGTCGCTCCACCTCTGTCATGTTGCGCGGAGCCGGAGTGAGCGGAGCGAGCACGGGCGGAGTCGAAACATCCCTACCGCAAAGTGAGTGCCGGGGGATAGGGATTCCTGCGCCTTCGCTATCGCTCAGTGTCGGAATGACAGCTCAAATACACTTGCACTCACTGCGAATCAGCACGCTCGGCATGGTCTGTGCAAAATCGCGGGCCGCGGCAGAGCGTGGCGTACGGTCCGTGCCAGCGTGCATGGTTGGCGTCGTGGCCGGCGGGGCGCCCCTTGCCGTGATTGCACTGCCCGCAGCCGGAGCGATGCAGCACGATCTTGTGCGGTCCGGCGAGCCAGTTTTCGTAGATGTAGAAATCGGCTGCGTCGGCGGCCGGGGCGGCGGGCTTGGTGCACCAGGCCGGCTTCGGTCGCGATCTTCTGCAGTTTGGAGCGCGTATCGCGTCGCATGGGCAGCAGCGGCAGGCGGTAGACTTCTTCGATTCTGCCCATCATGGCCAGCACCGCTTTCACCGGCAGCGGATTGGACTCGATGAAGTTGGCTTGCATCAGCGGCAAGATACTTGCGATGAATGGCTCGCGCCGTGGGCCAGTCATTGTTCAGCGCGGCGCGGGTCATGTCGGCCATTTCGCGCGGAATTTCGTTCGAGACGACGGAAATGACTGCCCACTCCGCCGAGCGCGATCAGCGGCAAGGTCACCGCATCGTCGCCGGAAAAAACCAGAAAGCTCTCCGGCACCGCGTTGCACACCTCCGCCATCTCGCGTGATGTTGCCGGTGGCGTCCTTCACGCCGGCGATATTCGGAACCTCGGCCAGCCGCGCCAGCGTGGCGGGATCGATGGTCGCGCCGGTGCGCCCGGGGACGTTGTAGAGGATCACCGGCTTATCGACGGCTTCCGCAATGGCGCGGAAATGCCGGTACTGGCCTTCCTGCGTCGGCTTGTTGTAGTAGGGCGAGGCGGTGAGAATTCGCGTTTACGCCGGGCGCGGCGGCGGCCTCTTTGCTTTCTCCACGGCGTCCTGCGTCGAGTTCGAACGTCGCTCCGGCGACAACGGGGACGCGCCCGGCGGCGACTTCAATGGTGATGTCGATCACGCGCAGCCATTCTTCGTGACTGAGCGTCGGCGTTTCGCCGGTGGTGCCGCAGGCCACCAGAAAATCGATGCCGGACTCGACCTGCCACGCCACCAGATTGCGCAGCGCGGCTCGTCCAGCGAACCGTCCTGGCGGAAGGGAGTGACCAGCGCGGTGCCACAGCCTCGGAGTTCCATGATCATAAGGATAGCGCGAAAGGGCGGGAGAGTGAAACGGGAGTGTAGATTCAGCAGGAAGGCGGCGTGAGGTCGGGAACGATCAATGAGCGTAGTGTCGATTTTTGCCAACTATCGCGCTCGGGCGCTGTTTATCCTTTGCCACGCCTTCCCAAGAAGCAGAACGATTCCCACCACGAGAGCAGTGTCCGCGACTATTCCGTGCCAAATGAATCCACCATGACGCCACACCCATCCATCCACGAAGCCTCCTTCGCGGTAAAAATGGAAGGGAAGCCCGTATGCACGGAAGCTGTTGTCATAGGCGGCCGGTTGCAGAAAGTGAGCAACATTAGCCAATAGGAACAGCAAGAGCGTGATGCCAGTTGCGGACAGGTAGGGATTCGGGCTGGCACTCGTCTGTACCCACTTATTCAGAATGCGATTTCCCGCGAAGGCACAAGCGAAGGCGATACACGCACCACACAAGACGAACGGAGACTCCATCGCTCTCGCTTCCGGGGTGAAATCGTTTTTCCCACGAACGAAAACAATGTGGGAATGAATAGCAAAAAGTGCTGCCGTAATCGTCGGGTACACCCACGACCTTGTACTTCTCCATAAGACCCCGAAAAAAGCTGTCGTCAGATAGTAACCATGCATGAAGAGTACGACGCCAACAGCAACCGCCAACACCCAGACTCCCGAAAACAAGCCGGTGAAGTTCGGTACGAACAAGTAACCCAAAAGCGCGCCGAGCAGAAAACCTTCCACTAATCGCTCCAGCAACCACACGGCTAGGCGCTTCAGAGTCAGCATAATCGCCGGGCAATTGTACGCCCGCAAGTCCATAGCTGACGTTAACCGATTTCACCAACTGGGATAATCGTGAACGCAAATGAGGGTTGTGGCCGCTCTGGACATTGGACTTGCGTCGATTTACAACTCCCGCCAAACATCCGTGAAGTCGAAGAACCCCTTCCTCCCGACGAGCCACTCCGCCGCCCGCACTGCGCCCTCGGCAAATCCGCGGCGAGACTTGGCGTCGTGGCAGAGGTAGATCGTGTCGTTCGGCGAGTCCAGGATCACTTCGTGCATGCCGACCACGTCGCCCTCGCGGAAGGAGATGATTTCGAGTTCTTTTCCGCACTCGTCCTGGATCACTTTTCGCAGAGCCGCCGCTGTTCCGGAAGGCGCGTCTTTCTTGTGGGCGTGGTGGCGTTCGAAGATCTGGCCGAAATACTGGTGATGACGCAGCGCGGCTGCGGCAGTTCGTGCTACGTCGTAAAACAGGTTGACTCCGACGGAGAAATTGGCTCCGTACAAAAAGCCGGTGCCGCTCTTTTCGACCATCTGGCGGACTTTGGGCAGCTCGCCGTACCAGCCGGTGGCGCCTACGACCATATTTTTTCCGGCCTGGGTGCAGGCGGCGATGTTTTCCATTACTGCTTGCGGGACGGTGAAGTCGAGCACGACGTCCACGTCGCGCAGGTTGTCGGCGGTCAGAGCCGAGGCATGCGGGTTATCGGCTGCGCCCAGGACGCGGATGTGGTGGTGGCGCTCGCGGGCGACTTCGGCTACGAGTGCTCCGGTTTTGCCTCGGCCTAGGAGTAGTAGGTTCATCGATGCACTGCCCGGAGCCTTAATCGCTGACAGGTCCATTTAGGTTTGTCATTTCTAGCGGAGCGAGAAATCTGCTGTCCCTCGCGGCCGGTAGACAGCAGATTCTTCGTCGCTGCGCTCCTCAGAATGACAATTCTATATTCATGACAACCGATGGAATCACAACTTACGCGAACACTTCCGGGTCTAACTCCGAGAAAAACGTTTTGTGCAGGCGCTTTACCACCTGCGGCACGGCGTCTTCCTCGATTACGAACGTCAGATTGATCTCCGATGCTCCCTGCGAAATCATGCGAATGTTTACGTCTTTCAGTTCGCCGAACACCTGGGCGGCGATACCCGGGGTGTGGCGCACGTTTTCTCCTACTACGCAGACGATAGCTTTGCGGCCCTCATACTTTACATCCGCCAGCTTGGCCAAATCCGCGGCCAGCGCGGGAATGGACTCGTTCGAATCCACCGTCAACGATACGCTGACTTCGGAGGTGGAAACCACGTCCACCGCGATGCGGTGCCGGTCGAAGGCGTCGAAGATCGACTTCAGGAAACCGTGCGCCAGCAGCATGCGAGGCGCGGCGACGTCCACGATGGTAATGCGCTTCTTGGCGGCGATGGCTTTGAAGAAATTCTTGCAGGGCGGCGCTTTGCGCTGTGATGCGCGTGCCCTCGCAGGTGGGATTGCGCGAATTCAGAATGTAGACCGGAATATTCTTTTGCACCGCGGGCAGCACAGTCGCTGGATGCAGCACCTTGGCGCCAAAGTAAGCCAGTTCCGCCGCCTCCTCGAAGCTGATGACTTTGATGCGGCGGGCATCGGGGCAGAGGTGAGGATCGGTGGTCATCATGCCATCGACATCGGTCCAAATTTCGATGCGGTCGGCATTGAGGCCGGCGCCGACGATCGCACCCGAATAATCCGAGCCGCCGCGGCCGATCGTGGTGGTGACTCCGGCTTTGGTGGCGCCGATAAAGCCGCCCATCACGGGCACGCGGCCGGCATCCAGATGCGGTTGCACCTTGGTGCGCAGGCGTTCGTTGGTTTCCTCAAACAGGGGACCGCCCGGGTGTGCTGATTGTCGGTCACCAGACATTGGCGCGAGTCCACGTGCGCCGACGCCATGCCCTGCGCCGCAAACGCCGCGGTCACAATCTTGCTGGAGAGCATTTCGCCATAAGCGGCTACGTGGTCGGTGGTGCGCGGCGTCAGTTCGCCGACGGCGGAGATGCCGCGCAGCAGCTCATCGAGCGCCTCGAAATCGGTGCCCAGGTCGGAGTGAAATTCGGTGAACAGCGCAGTGCCCAGCAGTTCGCCGGCCGTGTCGTAGTGGCGCTCCTGCAGGGCGCGGCAGAGCTTGAGCGCGGTCTTGCGGTCTCCGGCGCCGGCAGCGCGGGCCATGGCCAGCAACTGATCGGTGACCTTGGCCATGGCGCTGACCACCACCACCGGCTTTTGCGGCACGCGTTCTTTGACGATGGCGGCGGCGCGCTCGATGGCCTTGGCGTCCTGCACCGAAGTGCCGCCGAATTTCATGACGATCATTGCAGTTTAGACCTGGGTTGGATCATAAAGTGTGACGATAAAAGGGAGCCTTCGAGATTTTACAACAGCGTGCTGGATTGACTGTCACGGGTTACTGGCTTTTCTCTGCGAACTTTGCGGATGTTCTCAGCGGCCTCGGCGTTTTAGGATTTTGGGAGACCACAGGGACAGCAAATCGCAGAGTGCGTAGAGAACGGCCCGCAGATAACCACAGGGTCCACGGGGAAGCACAGGGGCTTCGGCTCCGGCTTCGTTTCGGACTTATTCAGCTAGTTTTGGTTTGAACAGGGCAAGAACCGGGCGTTTTCACTTGCGCGGCACAATCTCGCTTCCAAAGGTATATTCATTGAGCGGGCCGAAACGCCGCTTTTCGGCATAGAGCTTCCATCGCCGCAGCACGATGCGCAGGCTGGCCATCACCGGGATAGAGAGATAAACCCCGAGTACCCCGCCGATCTCCGCGCCCGCCAGCACTCCGAAAATGGCGGCCAGGGGATGCAGTTCCATGCTTTTGCCCATGATCCGGGGAGAGACCACGTAGTCCTGGACCAGGCGCCACGCGGCGAGGAAAATCAGCAGCACCGCCCAGTGCGGATAGCTCAACAACAACGCCGTGCCCATGATCAGAACCGCCGCTACCAGCGGTCCCACCACGGGGATGAACTCCAACATGCCGCCTGCCGTCCCCAGCACGAGCGCGTAAGGCACTCTCATGACCAGGCCCATAAAAGTGATGTAGACGAGGAAAGACAATGCCGCCAGGGTCAACTGAACGCGGATGAAGTGCGCCAGCATCTGATTCAGGTCGCCGAGCACACCCTCCAGAAACTCGCGCTGTGGCGCGGCATGTACGGTGGAGAGCAGGACCTCGCTGAAAACGCGTCCGTCGCGGAGAAAGAATGCCGCCAGAATGGGCACGACCAACAGCAGCCAGGATTCCTGGGCGATTTCTCCGGCCACGCGGATTCCCACCCGCTGGGCGATCTTCACAATATTGTCGCGATGGCCGGTGAGAAAGGCCTCGAGTTCGTCTTTGCTGCGTTTGCTCAATCCATGCTGAATGGCGATCTGCTCGGCGATCTGGCCGCCGGAGCCGAGTTTGTCCAGTTTAGGTATGGAATCGCTCAGCCGCTGCGCCTGGCGGCCAATGATCGGTCCCACATAGAAGAAGAACGTGACCAGGAGAATCACAAGCAGGAGATAGATAACAGCGATGGCGCGTCCCCGGCCGCGGGTCCACTTTTCGAGCCGGGAGACCGCGGGGTCCACGAGATAGGCGAAGAAGATTGCAAAAAGGAACGCGAAGAGGGTGCGGTGCGCGACGTACAAAAAGCCCAGAGCCAGCGCGAACAGCAGCGCCGTGAACAGGACGCGTGTGGTGCGAACGTCAATCAGCGACAAGGGCAACCTTTCGTGCTCCCGTCCCGCCGGTACACCGGAGCTCAAGCCGGGCGCGGCTAATCACGAACCACTTCAGTGTTCTCGCTGGGAATCAATATCCGGACCACCTTAAACTGGTCGTCGACCCAAATCGACCAGTCGGCGCTGGCTTCGCTCTTCAGGTCGAAGCGGCTCAACTCGCGCTCCTCGCCGCGAATGGGAATCTTTTCCTTCCCAATAAACTCCACGCTCACGGGTGTGGAACTGCGGGCATGCGGATTCAGCGAGCCGAACTGCGTTTTTTGCTTGACCGGGCACTCCACCGGCCCTTTGTCATGGCGGCATCCGGTCGCCAGGAATTTCCACACCAGCAACTCTCGCTGCACGAAGAAGTAGTCGTCCAGAATGCTGGTCGATGCCGGAAGCAAGAACGGGCGCTCTTCCGCTTTGTCGTTGGGACTGGTGGTGATGCGTTCAATCAGAAAGCTCTCGCTGGGTGCGACTTCCGCCCGCACCTTTTCTGGGCTGGTTTCCTTCCATTCGTATTGATGCAAGTCGCCGGTTGGGGTCAAGCGCAACTCGGACGACTGCACCGCCCGATCCGCTCCCTTTTCCGACTTGAATTCTGAGCTGACTACGCTTCCAGTCGCGGCTTGGCGGATGGAAAAGGTTTCAGTTGCCACTCGGACGCCGTTCATGAAGACGCCAAACGAGCCTGAATCGACCAGCGGGCCGGCGGCTTCTTTGTCTTTATCTTTGTCTTTGCCGGAGGCGAGGGCTGCCGAAATGAGGAGCAGGCAGAACCCCACGGTGACCCATTTCACGGCAATCCGTCCCACGGTTATCCTGACCTTCACGTTACCACCCCTTGGAATCTGGCTGTATCACTCGAGGCCCAGACCGCGCGCGACCTCCACGGCGATTGCGTCTACGTCCTTGCCGCTGGTTTCGATGCGCAACTTGGCCGCGAGGTAGTGTGGACGGCGCGTCTGGTACAACTGGCGGAACTGATCCCGGTTCCGCCGCAGCGGACGCTCCATCGTTTGTTCCTGCTGGCAGCGCTGGAACAGCTCGTCCACCGGCGCATCCAGAAAAACCACGTGCAAGCCCGTTTGTTCCAGCAGCGCGGCATTTTCGGGCTGCACAAAAGCCCCGCCGCCGAGCGCCGCTACTCGGGGAATGGTGCCTAATTCCTCCACCAATTGGCGCAGGGCGGCACGCTCAGCGCGCCGGAACTCAGCCTCGCCTGACTCACGAAAAATCTGTGGGACAGTGCGCCCTTCGCGGATCTGAATGCGCTCGTCCAAATCCTCGAACGGCCATCCCAGGCGGCGGCTCAAGGCGCGGCCCACGGTAGTCTTGCCGGCGCCCATGAAGCCTACCAGGAACACCGCCCGCACCGCGGAAACCGGACCACGCGCGGACGGATTGGCCTCCGGTTCTGCACCGGGACTGGTTCTCATGCGTGCCTGTGCCCGAACGATCGGCAGACCGTTCGGGCTAAATTGTCAGCGTTTCTTGAGGTGGATTTTACCACTGAAGGAAAGCAACCTGACCGAGGAGGCGGCTTTGCCCATCGTACCCGCGAAGGCACTCCCTGCCTTGACGGCAAAAGAAGTGTGTTTGGGCTGCAATTGGAAATCGTTCTCGACTTTTCCCTGCTCAGAGCGTGCGGTCACATCGATGGAAGCATAGCTGGGTGCCGTGGCTTCGATGTCACCGGTGTGGCTGGTCATGTGATAATCGCCGCCGCCGCCAAACTCGCCGTCATAATGGATCTTGCCGCTGGAGGAATTCACGTACACGAACGGTCCATTGACGGAGTTCATTACCACCTCGCCGCTCACCGAGGTGATTTCCACATGTCCGTCGCGGATGTTGGTCAAAGTAACCGGTCCGTTCAGCGTCTTCACGTGCACATGAGCATCGCTGATCTCACGCACGTCCATGCTGGCGTCCGCGCCTTCCAGAGTTACGTCGCCGTGGATTCTTTCGGCATGTAAGGGGCCGGTTTTGGATTGCAAGGTCACGCTGGCATCGGCCGGCACCTGGACTTCGTAATCCACTCGCCCGGTTTGCTGGTCGGCTCCGGACAGAAGGTGAGACAAAATGCTAACCCGGTTGCCACTCTTGCTCTGATCGACCTCGACCTGATCGGAATAGAGGATTGCGGTTACCGACACTTGCTTGTCGGCTCCAGGTTTAACGGAGACGGCTCCATACTGGTTGATGATGGAAACCATGGCCTTGCGGCCAACCGTGAAATGGAATTCCTTACGGGTCTCGGCAAAGGCAATGGATGCCCCGGCCAGCACCACCACGGTGGCCAGTCTTGCGGCGCGCTGCCTGCGATTCATGATGATCCTCATTCCCGACGCCCGCGGTTTTCGATCACCGCGGCCCGCTGCTTGTTTCTATTGTTGCAGAGTCCGGTCCAAGGCCAACTGGTAAACCATGGCCTTTTGCTCGTATGCATCCATCAAATAGCGCTGGGCTGCTTCATCGTTAGGATGGGCGAGCGCCGATTGTTCAGCGTCCCGGATGTAGGAGTTCACATCCTGCAGATCAGCCTCGTAACGACTGCGAGTTGCCGGCGAAATCGAACTCACCGCCGACAGCAATTCTTCGTCGTCACTCGCAAATGCGGGACTGTCAGTTGGTTGCAGCTCGGCAGTGGCCACGGTCGCAGGAGCGGGAGCCTGGGCGATTTGCGTTTTCAGCGGTCCGTGTTCGTAGCGGACTACGGCAAGTGTCACCATCAGCGCCGCTGCCGCGGGCATGAGCCACCCGGGACTCCAGCGCCGGGATGGTTTCGGAACTAACGTCAGTCCTCGGGGCTGACGAATCAGCCCCTCCGCCCGCAACGCGATTTCGATGGAATTCCACACCCGCTGGCTGGGCTCATCCGACGCCTGCAAAAGCCGGGCCTGTTGGGAAATAAGATTCAGATCAGATATCAACTCGGAACAGGCGGCGCAGGACTGTAGGTGTGCCGCTTGTTCGGCGGTGCGGCCATCCTCCATGATGTCTGGAAGGAGCCGCTGCAACTCGACGCAATTCATACAACTCTCCCCTTACTGCTCTCGTTTCGCTCCTCTTACGGCTTGGTGGCCTTTTCGGCTCTGCTCGTTTTGAGGAGGTCGCGCAACTTCATCCGCGCTTTGTGCAACTGCGACTTGCTATTGCCGATCGAACAACCCACTTTCGCGGCAATCTCGTTGTGTTCATACCCTTCCACGTCGTGCAACACAAAAATCGTGCGATATCCCGGCGGCAACTCTTCCACTGCGCGCTGCAACTGCAAGCGATCGACCGAGCCGGCCAGCGCGGGATCGACGGCACCCAGCTCTTTCCGGGGCGTTTCCTCTTCGCTGTCCATGGTCTCCTCCAGGGAAACCACTGGCAGACCTTTCTTGCGCAACTGCATCAGGACGACATTCACCGACATGCGATGCAGCCAGGTGGAGAAGGCCGACTCGCCGCGGAAAGTTGCAATCTTGCGAAACAACTGGAGGAAGGCTTCCTGGGTCAGATCCTCGGCCGCCGCCGTGTTGGCCGTCATGCGCAGACATAAGGAATACACACGCCGCTTGTGCAGGTTGTAGAGGAACTCGAAAGCTTCCGCGTCGCCTTGCTTGGCTCGCTCAATTGCTTCAGCCTCAGAGGGTCTTGCCACCTGCAGTTTTTTTGCGTCCGTCAAGTCGCCTTTTCCGGCCGCACCTAGTCAGATGCGGCACAAGTATCTTTACGTTGTACTGCTTGCCGTCAATGCCACGCATTCCGCCGCGTCGCGGGCGGGGCCATCTTGGCTGCCCTGGTGACTTTCGTGACCAACATAAGGGTACTTGGCCGGGTAGGGGTCGTCAACGGATTCTGCGCCGATAGGCCCTACCTACCAAATTACGGATTCTGGGGAACCGACGTTCCCAAGGGTTCGTATCCGGGCGCACCTTTACGGCGTACCGTCGACGCGCTTGGAGCTTCTTCCGCGCCGGCACGCTGCCTTCCGTCATCGCTTCTGCGGGTTGCGCCTTCTCGGTCCGAAATACTGGGCATTTCAACAGAAGCCCGTGCCCTGATACGAACGTCTTCCTCTCCCTTCGCGAAGCCAATAGCCACCGGCTTATGCTTTTGCCGAAGCCGTGGTAATAGTCTCTAACCCGTGTCCATGGGATCCAGTTTCTCTCTGACGTAAGAGAAACGCAAAAAGTACTCCCAAAAATCCCAAAATCGAGAAAATCCACATTCCCATATGGTAGCCCGCCGGGTTCTCCGCGCTGGCATGGCCGTAGTCATTGGCCCACCCGATCAGTAGGTTGAACCCGAACAGCCCGATATTCTGGATCATGGTCATCAAGCCATAGGCGGTTCCGAGCTTGGATTGCTCCACGATGTAGGCCACCGACGGCCACATCACCGCCGGAATCAGCGAGAAAGCCACCCCCATCATGCCCATGGTCAGCACGAGCAACTTGGGCAAGGCCAAAACCCCTTCAATGCCGAAAAACGAGAGGAAGTGAGGGAAGTGCACCACGAAGAAACCGCTCGAGTGCAGGTACGCCATCATCAGGTAGACCGGGATCAGGAGCAGGGAGCCAAACATCATCAGCAGGGCCCGCTTGCCGATGCGGTCCACCAGCAGGCCAAAAAGCGGCGTAACAATCATCGCGAAGAGGGTCAACATGCTGGAGAGAAATCCGCCGGCCTCCCGCGAGGTTCCGTGAGCTTCGATGAAGAACTTCACCGCGAATGTCTGGAAGGGGAAGATGGCCGAATAAAACACAATGCAAAGAGCGACGACGTACCAGTAGCTCACGCCGAACTTGAACAGATCGCCGAATACGACTTTGTCGGTGGAAACTTCGCCGAGGTGGAAATTCTTCTCGGCATGCACTTCCATGATCCAATAAACCAGGGCACCGATGAAGGAAAGGCTGGCAACCGCGAACGCGATGAGGAAGGGCCCACGCCAGTTGGCATATGCGGCGCGAGCCCAGGTTGGTGAGTTGAGCGCCGCGAACGATCCTAGCCGGCAGATGGTGAGATTCATGCCCATGGCGAAACTCAGTTCCTTGCCCTTGAACCATTTCGCCAGCGCGGTAGTCACTGCGACGTTCAACGATTCCGCCCCCATGCCAAAGAGAAGGCGGCCCAACGACATCACCCACAGGTGAGAGGAGGCCGCATTGATTCCCGGGCCAACCACACAGAGGACGCCGAAAATCATCAGCGACTTGCGTAACCCCAGGCGATCGATCATCAGGCCCCCGATGACCACGGTGAAGATGTTGGGGAAACTGTAGATCGCCTGCAGCAGCCCAATGTTGGAATCGGAGAAGCCCAGTTGTTGCTTCAGCAAGTCAGCCAGCGGGCTCAGCGCGTCGTAGGCGTAGTAGCTGCCAAACATCGCCAGACTCAGGAAAATCAGGACCATCCAGCGATACAAGCGGGAGGGCTCGGGACGCGCGGCGTCAGGCATTAATGCTCCTTGAAATGTGCTTGCCCGGAATCCTGTCAGACGTAGTGCCTCACAAGACACGGGAAACCAAGAAGATAGCAGATGGCGGGCGGCTTCGCAGTGGAAGTGCGCGTGGTTTAGGTTTTCTCCGCGCACTCCGCGGAAGTTCTCTGCGAGCTCTGCGATTTAAGATTTTGTTTTCGCCCGATCGCTTCCAAAATCTTAAATCGCAGAGCCGCAGAGGAAATCCGCAAAAGGACGCGGAGAAATGCAAATCGTCCGCAATACAGCAAATTCCCGATTACGGGCGTGAGGTGTCCTCCGTACCTTTCCAAGCCGATGCCAAAGCCCCATCATGTTGGCTCGGAAGCGCAATCGCGGATTGCCCTCACATCCGCGTTGCGCAAAAGGGGAAAACAATCATGCGATTCACAGCCGTCATACTCATAGTTCTGTGTACGGTGCTGGCTCAGGCCAAGGAACCGAAGCATTACGATAGCGGCACGCTGCTGCAGATGGATTCGGTGCAGTGCGGCGTCGATGAAAACAGCGGCAAGTCATTCGCTGGTGAAGTGTTTGGCACCGATGGCGCCCACAAAAAAACCCATGAAATGCTCTGCCAGGAATACCTGCTGCAGAGCGAGCGCGTGATCTACCGCATCCGTCCTAAAGATGAAAAGCATCCGGCGTTGTTGCCGGTAGGCCAGAAAGCACAGTTCCGTATGCGATAAGGACAAAATGGTGCTGCGGGTAGAAGACATGGACGATAAAGAACGGAGTTATACGTAGTCTCCATGACGCCGCGCGCTGAGAGCAACAAGTCCGCCGAGGCCAGCGCAGCCAGACCAGGGCACAACTAAAGCTGCAAGCGCTAATGAACAATGGGAGCGACGGGCATCCTCGCCCGTCAGATCACGGACCTGTGCTCTGACGGGCGGGGACGCCCGTCGTTCCATTGATGGAATTTCGCACCTGCCTAATCGCTGTTCCCCGCCCAACCCGCTTCAGGGCTCCCGCATCCAAAGTCGCGATCCATGGCTCTGGCCAGGATTACTTTGCGGAGCCATTGCGCCCGTGGAAGAGCCGATGAATTGAAAGGGAAGAGTAATGACCATGAAACGCATTGTCCTTTTAGCCGTGTGCACTCTTACTTTTGTCGCGCCATCCCTGATGTTCGCCCAGGAGTACAACCATGGTGAAATTGGGGTATTTGCCGACTACTTTCGCCTGAACCGAACGAACCCGCAAATCAACTTCGTCGGCCTCGGCGGACGGGTTGGTTTTAACGTGAGCGAGCACGTGGCGCTTGAAGCCGAAATGAGTTACGACTTCAAGCGCAACTTCACCAGCGTGTTCTCCAATGGCGTAACCACGCAATTCGTGAACAGCAACGTGCGCCCGCTGACAGCTCTGTTTGGACCCACGCTGCGCGCCGGCAGCTCCGGGCCGTTCCGAGCCTTCATCACCGGCAAAGTGGGATTCATAAATTTCAGCACCTCCAACCAGAACGCGGCGGCGGGCTTTAAGGGCGCGCTCGGAGGCGTGACCACCGGGGATACCCGTCGCGGCTTTCTATCCGGGCGTTGGCGTCGAGGGATTCTGGGGTCCGTTCGGACTGCGTCTGGAAGCGGGCGATGAAATCTATTTCGATGACGGCGCGCGCAACAACGTCAAAGTCACCTTCGGACCGCACTTCCGATTCTGAGGTGCTGATCTGGTTTTCTTTGCGCCCTTTGCGTCTTCCCCTGCGTCCTTTGCAGTTAAGAGCTTGTCTCGCGGTTATCCAGCGTGCAAGGCCTTTAACCACAAAGGACGCAAAATTGACTGCCCGCTGAAATCAGTGTGCCGGCTGCTTTGCCAATTCTTCTTTCACCGCCGTGTAGGCTGGCTTTGGCTGATAATGCCCGTCGAAAAGAAGTCCAGCGCCCTTGGTTTTGTGAGTGAACCATCCTAGCCAGGAGTGCTTGTCGGTGATCCCCCAGGTCTGCAGCGCGGTGCAGCCGGGATGCTCCAGACACGCCGCAATGATCCTCCGGTAGATTTCCGCCTGCACCGATAAATCGCCGGCGTGCTCGACTTTGTCGTCCGCATCCACCGGCAAAGCCACATCCATCTCTGTGATCTGAACCTGCACGCCAAGCCGGGTGAAACGCGCGATGTTAGCGGAAATGGAATTCAGATCGGGATCGAGATTCAGAATGTGCATTTGCAGCCCGACGCCGTCAATCGGAACGCCGCGTTTCTTGAAATCTTTCACCATGGCATAGATCGCATCCGACTTGCGGTTGATGGCTTCACCTTCCGCATCGTTGTAAAAGAGCAAAGCCTGAGGATCGGCGGCGCGCGCCCAACGGAATGCCTGTGCAATGTAATCAGTTCCGCGGCCGGCGATTCCTGGCTTGTCGTACCAAATGGACGAGCGCAGATTGCCATTTTCATCGAAGGCTTCGTTGACCACGTCCCAGGCGAAGACTCTTCCGCGATAGTGATCCAAGACGCGGCGGATGTGTTCTTGCAGCAGGCCGGACAGTTGCTGCGAAGTGTAGCGCCCTTCCGCCAGCCAGCTCGGATTGTGCCTCCCCCATACAAGATTATGGCCGCGAACTTTCATGCCATGCGCTTCAGCGAACGCGACCAGGCGGTCCGCCAGTGCAAAATCAAATGTCGCCTCGTCGGGACGGAGCGCGGTCCACTTCAAAGCGTCTTCCGGCTCCAGCATGTTGAATTCGCGCGCCAGCGTGGCAGAGTAGCCCGGTTCGGACAAGTAGGCTGGGTTCACCGCCGCGCCCACCAGTACGCCAGCGCGGTCGGCTTCCTGGCGAAGAGACTGACCCCAGCAGCACGCGAGGCTTACCCAGGAAATCAGAATCGAGATCCAGGAGCGGCGAACAAACCACATCCCGCTATCTCACCGCAGGCAGGAATCTCCGTAAAGGGCACTCGTCACACTGAGGCTGTGATTTTCGGCAATAGCGCTTGCCGACGCCTACTATCAGGCCGTGCATTTCGTTGAATGCCTGGGATAGGGCGGACCGCTTCGCGAGGCTCATTCTTGACGGTGGATGGGGGGAGTTAATTCCAGTTACTAGTTTCTTGTTCTCGGATCTCAGTTGCCGCGCTGCGGCTTGCGCCAGGGATCGCTCGACTAGTTCTCGTATTTCCTCATACGGCGCGCTCGCGGGCACGATGCCATGACGATCGAAGATCCGCCGGGTATAGGCATCGACTACAAAAACTGGATGCTGGCCCGCATACAACAGAATGGAATCGGCGGTCTCCGGGCCAACGCCCTCGAGCGCCAGCAGTTGCTCACGCAACTTCTCCGTCGGTTGAGCGAACATGCGCTGCAGTGAGCCCTGGTATTGGCTGTCCAGGAACTTCACGAACGTCTTTAAGCGCCGAGCCTTTTGACGGAAATAGCCGGAAGATCGAATCAGGGACTCCAGGCTTGGCCAGAGACACATTTCGGATTCCCGTTACACTGAGAACTCGGGCGCGCCGCAGACAGCGCAACGCGCGTTCTACATTGGTCCACGCCGTATTCTGGGTCAGGTAAGCGCCGACAATAACTTCGAAGCGCGTGCGCGCCGGCCACCAGTGCTGCCGCCCCCATGCCTGAAAAAGCGCAACGTAGTAGCTGCGGACCGACTCCTCTTTAGCAATTCGTTTCGAAGTACCCATTCCCTGTCCTGACTGAATGCCGAGTGCTGAATGCTGACCGCTTTCCTTACCGAAGGCCATGGCCGCTCGCGACAAAATATGGCGCAGCCACTAAAAAGGCGCAACTTATGCCCACTGTGCGCCCGGCTGCGTTGCAATCCGCGCCAACCCGTGCAGTACAGGTACCAAAGTTACTTTTGCCAAAACGCGTCTGCGTTGACAATTTGTGTCAACGCGAAATGCGCAGCTTTGTCTCCCCTGAAAAACCGCCGCCATTCCGCGTCAACTGACAAAAGCCAGCACTATTTCTCTGCCGCATAGATTAGACAGGAGATCGAGGCATGTCTCAACGGCTGGGTGACCTTCTGGTCAAAGAGAAGGTCATCACCACGGAGCAGTTAGACCAAGCGACCAAGATTCAGAAGGAGACCAACTGTCGCCTGGGCTCCGCCTTGGTCAAGCTGGGCTTTCTGACCGACGAAGACGTCACCAACTTTCTGTCCAGGCAGTATGGCGTTCCGGCTATCAACCTTTCCTATTTCGAGATAGATGCTTCGGTGGTGAAGCTCATTCCGTTTGAGACCGCCAAGCGCTACCAGATTCTCCCGCTGAGCCGCGTCGGCGCATCGCTGACCATCGCCATGGTGGATCCCACCAACGTCTTCGCCATGGACGATATTAAATTCATGACCGGCTTCAACATCGAGCCGGTGGTGGCGTCGGAGAGTTCGATTCTGGAGGGCATCGAGAAGGCCTACGGCACAACCCATCAGGAAGACCTGGAACAGGTCATGCAGTCGATGACCGACATGGGTGAGGCTGATGTCGAACTGCAGGCCGACGAAGAGCAGATGGGGCTGGCCGACCTGGAGAAAGCGGCCGATGAAGCTCCTATCGTCAAGCTGGTGAACCTGGTGCTGACCGACGCGGTCAAGCGGGGCGCCAGCGACATTCACATGGAGCCCTACGAAAAAGAGTTCCGGGTGCGCTTCCGCATCGACGGAATTCTGGCCAGCATTATGTCGCCGCCGCTCAAGCTGAAAGACGCCATCACCTCCCGCGTGAAGATCATGGCCAAGCTGGACATCAGCGAAAAGCGTCTGCCGCAGGACGGCCGCATCATGCTGAAGATGAACCTCGGCGGCCGCAAGAAGCAGCTCGACTTCCGCGTCAGCACGCTACCCACCTTGTGGGGCGAAAAAATCGTAATGCGGTTGCTGGACAAAGAAAACCTCCGCCTGGATATGACCAAGCTGGGTTTCGAGGCCGAGTCTCTGGTCAAGTTCGAGAAAGCCATCTTGAAGCCATATGGCATGGTGCTGGTAACCGGACCGACGGGATCGGGCAAAACCAACACTCTTTATTCTTCTATCTCGCGCCTGAACACGCCCGACACCAACATCATGACGGCCGAGGATCCGGTCGAGTTCCAGTTGCAGGGCGTTAACCAGGTGCAGATGAAGGAGCAGATCGGCTTGAACTTTGCCACTGCGCTGCGAGCCTTTTTGCGGCAGGACCCCAACATCATTCTGGTCGGCGAAATTCGAGACTTTGAAACCGCCGAAATCGCCATCAAGGCCGCCCTTACTGGACACCTGGTGCTTTCCACGCTGCACACGAACGGTGCGCCTGAAACCATTACCCGGCTCATGAACATGGGCATTGAGCCTTTCCTGGTGGCGACTTCCGTCCATCTGATCTGTGCACAGCGTCTGGTGCGGCGCATCTGCCGCGAGTGCGCCGAAGTGGTTGATGTACCGGTGCAGACACTGATCGAAGAGGGTTACGGACCGGAAGAAGCCAAGACCGTAAAGGTGCAGAAGGGCCGCGGCTGCGCCGTTTGCAGCAACACCGGATACAAGGGCAGAACCGGATTGTATGAAGTGATGGAAGTGGATGACGACATTCGGGAGTTGGTGCTGGTGGGCGCGTCCGCGGTCGAGATGAAGAAGCGGGCCATCGAGCGCGGCATGATTACGCTGCGCCGCAGCGGGCTGATTAAGGTGGCAGCGGGGATGACCACGCTGGAAGAAGTGGCTCGCGAGACGATTCACTGAGGAGCATTTGGTAATTGGGTAATTGAGTAATTTGAAATTTAAGACCTTGGTTTTCAATTACTAAATTGCCCGATTACAAAATTACAAATTGAGCTTGGAACGGCCTAAACCAGGAAGCAACTGAAGGGACTTAGAGACTCTATGGCGCTCACATTAAGCGATCTGCTGAAACGAATGTTGGAGATGGGGGGCAGCGACCTCCACATCACCACCAACACACCACCGCAAGTGCGCGTGCACGGCCACCTGGTGCCGCTCGACTTGCCCCAGTTGACGCCGTCGGAAACCAAGCAGCTGGCCTACAGCGTGATGACCGACGCTCAAAAGCATCGCTTCGAAGAAACCTTCGAACTCGACTTCTCCTTCGGCCTGAAGGGCCTGGCCCGCTTCCGCGCCAACGTCTTCAATCAGCGCGGAGCGACGGCGGTAGTTCTGCGCGTCATTCCCTTCGAGATCAAGTCCTTCAACCAGCTTGGGCTTCCGGCGGTGGTCAGCAAGCTCTGCGATAAGCCACGCGGCCTGGTTCTGGTCACCGGTCCTACCGGCTCCGGCAAATCGACCACGCTGGCGGCGATGATCGACAAGATCAACACCGAGCGCCACGAGCACATTCTCACCATCGAGGACCCGATCGAATTCGTGCACATGAACAAGAACTGTGTGGTGAATCAGCGCGAATTGCACGCCGACACCAAAAGCTTTACGGACGCGCTCCGTGCCGCCCTTCGTGAAGACCCCGATGTGGTGCTGATCGGTGAAATGCGCGACTTGGAGACCATCGAGTCGGCGCTGCGCATCGCCGAAACCGGCCACCTGACCTTTGGCACGCTGCACACCAACTCGGCAATCTCGACCATTACCAGAATCATTGACGTCTTTCCGGCTCACCAGCAGCCGCAGATTCGGGCGCAGTTGTCGCTGGTGCTGGAAGGCATCCTGTGCCAAAGCCTGCTGCCTAAAGTCGACGGCAAGGGCCGCGCCATGATCATGGAAGTGCTGGTGCCGAACGCCGCTGTCCGCAACCTGATCCGCGAGGACAAGATTCACCAGATTTACTCTTCCATGCAATCGGGACAGGACAAGTTCGGTATGCAGACCTTCAACCAGGCTCTGGCGACGGCTTACTTCCAGAAGCAGATCACGCTGGAAGTGGCGACGGCGCGCTCCAGCAACCAGGACGAATTGCAGGAAATGATCAACCGGGGCGCCAGTTTGCTGAACCGCAACCAGCCGTCCCCTTTGTCGAAGGGTACCGCGCTGGGGAAGCGATGAAGCGCGACCGAGGAAACATCCGGTAACTGCGGGTGCGCGTGGCGGCAGTTTTAAAGATTCGGAACCCGCAAAACAGGGCGGGTTCCAAGCAGCAACTAGAGTAGCGAGGAGAGGCTTACCATGCCAGTTTTCACATTTTCAGGCAAAACCGCCGACGGTCAGAAGGTCAGCGGCGAGCGCAACTCGGCCAACAAGCAAGCGCTGGCCAGCCAATTGCGCCGCGAGCGCATCACGCCGGGCTCCATCCGGGAAAAAGGCAAAGAGTTTGTCATGCCAACCTTTGGCACGGGCAAAGTCTCGACTAAGGATATCGCCATCTTCTTCCGCCAGTTCTCGGTCATGATCGACGCCGGCTTGCCTCTGGTGCAGTGTCTGGAAATTCTAGGGGCAAACCAGGAGAACCCGACTTTCCAAAAGACCCTGAATGGTGTCCGCACCACGGTGGAAGGCGGCGCCACGCTGGCCAACGCGATGCGTACGTTTCCCGCGGTCTTCGACGATCTCACCACCAACATGATCGAAGCCGGCGAGACGGGCGGCATTCTGGACATCATTCTCCAACGCCTGGCCACTTATGTTGAAAAGGCGGTCCGGCTGCGGGCCGCGGTAAAGTCAGCCCTCATCTATCCCATCTCGGTCGTGTCGCTCGGCGTTCCTGATTGTTGGCGCCCTGCTGAAGTGGGTCGTGCCGATCTTTTCCAACCTGTTCGTCGGCTTGGGCGTCACTTTGCCCCTGCCGACCAAGATTGTCATGGGACTCAGCGCGTTCGTAGGCCAGTTCTGGTGGTTCTTTTTCGTTGGCGTGGGCGGCCTTTTCTTCGGCATTAAGCAGATTCGCAAAGATCCCCGTGGACGCTACTACTTCGACCTGATGCTGTTGAAGCTGCCCATCCTCGGCATTCTGTTGCGCAAGATCGCGGTCGCGCGTTTCACCCGGACCCTTGGAACCTTGATCACCTCAGGCGTTCCCATCCTCGAAGGATTGAGCATTACCGCCAAGACCTCCGGCAATGCCGTGCTGGAAGAGGCTTTGATGAAGGTGCGCAAGGCCATTGAAGAAGGCCGCACCATAGTCGACCCTCTCCGCGAGTGCGGCGTTTTCCCCAACATGGTTACGCAAATGATCGGCGTCGGTGAAGCCACCGGCGCCATGGATTCCATGTTGCAGAAAATTGCCGACTTCTACGAGGAAGAAGTGGACAGCGCTACCAAGGACATGCTGGCTCTGCTCGAGCCGGCCATCATCGGCCTGCTGGGCGTCATGATCGGCGGCATCGTCATCTCGTTGTACATGCCGCTGTTCGCCATGATCGGGAAGTTGGCGGGCTAAAGCAGTCTTGTTTTTCGGGTGGAGCAGGGCCTTTTGGCTCTGCCCTACGCATGCTGGCATGAACCCGGGCTTTAGCCCTGAGGTACGTCTCCCGCCTTCCGGGGAAACGCTCTAGTTTCGAATGCGCGCTGAACCGATCGAGGATTTGAGCCACACATGAAATCAAGCTTCGATGAGCGGCTGTGGTTGGCCTGGCTGGTTAAGGTCCGCATCATCATTCTGACTTTCCTGTTGGGCATCGAACTCGCGATCGCACGCCTCACTCCATCTCCCTTGCCGTTGCGTCTGTTCATTCAGACCATCCTGCTTTGGTACACGGTCTCTGTTTTCTTTCTCGTACTGCTGTCTTTTTGGGAAGAGCACCGCATCCAGTCGTTGCTGCAGGTGCTCACCGACCTGGCCCTGGTCACGGTGGTGGTGTACGCCACGGGCGGCGTTGACAGCTCGCTGAACTTCCTTTATCCGCTGGTCATCATCGTCGCCTGCATTCTGTTGCCGCGCTCCTGGGCATATCTGACGGCGGCCCTGGCCTTTATCCTTTTCGGCGCGGTGCTGGAGTTGAGTTATTTCGATGTGATTCCCTCGTACTCCACCACCCACCCGGGGATCCGCACCCTGCAAGCCATCATTCTGGTCAATCTTTTCGGATTCCTGATGGTGGCCTATCTGGCCGGCCTGCTGGCGGCCAAGTTGCGCCAGGTCGGAGTGCGCCTCAAGTACACCAGCGGCGCTCTGGAGAATCTGCAGGCGCTGCACGAGAACATTATTCAGGCCATCAGCGGCGGGCTCATCACCACCGGACTGGAAGGGCACATCACGTTGGCCAATACCGCGGCGCAAGCGCTGCTGGAGCGCCCGGAGCGCGATCTAGTCGGGCAGCGGGTGCAGGAGCTATTTCTCGACGCTCTGCCGCAGCCCGACTCCGACTGCACCTACGGAGAAGTGCGGCTGATCACGCCGGGAGATTTTCACAAAACTTTTCGAGTCGTAGTTTCGGAACTCAGCATGCCGGACCGCGGCGCTCTCGGTTATGTCTACACCTTTGACGATCTAACGCAACTGCGGCGGCTGGAGCGGGAAGTGCGCATGCAGGACCGTCTCGCCGCGGTGGGACGCCTCGCATCCGCAATCGCGCATGAAATCCGTAACCCGCTGACCTCGATTGCCGGTTCGGTGAGCATGCTTTCAGGCATTCCCGATCTGAGCGAGGAGCACCGGCAACTGTTGCGCATCGTCACCCGCGAATCCGAGCGTCTGAATGGCATCATCACCGACTTCCTGGCGTATTCGCGCGGCAAGCACTACCGCTTCGCTCCAGTCGATTTGATTCCGCTGCTGGACGACACACTGACACTGCTCGAACACCGCCTAACCGCCGAGAACTCAGGCATTCGCTTGGAACGCCGGTACGACGCGCCCCAGGCATGGGCTCTAGCCGACGGCGACAAGCTCAAACAAGTGTTCTGGAATTTTTGCCAAAACGCGGTGCGCGCCATGAAGGAGAGTGGAACTCTGAAAGTGGCGCTGCAACCGGAGAACAACGAGTGGCAGATCAACTTTGCCGATACCGGACCGGGAATCCCGCCCCAGGTCGTGGAAAAGATATTTGAGCCCTTCCAGTCCGAGTTTGAGGGCGGTACCGGGCTGGGCCTGGCCATCGTGTATCAGATTGTGCAAGCCCACGAGGGCAAGGTCTGGGCACGTTCCAAGCTGGGGAAGGGAAGCGAGTTCATTCTGCGCCTGCGCCGTTTCGAAGCGTCAGAAAAGCCTCCGCAAAGTCCGGATAGCTCGGTTGAATTGTTCCACGCGGCGCCGGCCGCAGAGGCAGCCAGCGCGGCGGCTGCCGGCGGTCATGGAACTCCAACTCCGGGAGCGGCGGCGAAAGGAGGAAGATCGCATGGGTAACATTCTGGTCTGCGACGACGAGCGCTCCATCTGCGAAATGCTGGACATCGCGCTGCGCCGCGAGGGCCATAAGGTTGAGACCGTCAACTCCGGCGAGGGCGCTAAGAAGAAGCTCGACAGCGCGCTGTTCGATGTGATCGTGACCGACATCAAGATGCCGCATACCGATGGCATCGAAGTGCTGCGTTATGCCCACCAGATGTCACCCGACTCCGCGGTCATCCTGATGACGGCGGTCGAGGACTATGAAGCGGCGGTGGAAGCCGTGAAAGCCGGCGGGGCTGCCGACTACATTCGCAAGTCCCCGGGCTTGGTCAACGAAATCAAGCTGGCCATCAACCGCGCCCTGGAAAAGCTGGCCCTCAGCCGTCAGAACTTCGCCTTCAAACGTGACGCCGCCACCCGCAATTCCCTGGACAACATCGTGGGCGCGAGCCCCGCCATGGAAAAGCTGAAGCAAACCATCCGCACGGTTGCCTCCACACAAAGCACGATTCTGATCTACGGCGAAAGCGGCACCGGCAAGGAGTTGGTTGCCCGAGCGGTGCACGTGTGCTCGCCCCGCGCCACCGAGCCGTTCGTATCCATCAATTGCGGAGCCTTCCCGGAAACCCTGCTGGAAAGCGAACTCTTCGGCTACGTGAAGGGAGCCTTCACCGGGGCCAATCAGAACAAGCGCGGCCTGTTCGAAGTCGCAACCCAGGGCACGATCTTTCTGGACGAGATCAGCGAGATGAGCCTGACCATGCAGGTCAAGCTGCTGCGGGTTTTACAGGAACGCTGCGTGCGTCCGGTGGGCGGCACCGACGAAATTGCCATCGACGTGCGCGTGATTGCAGCCACCAACCGCCACCTCGACAAACAGGTCGCCGAAAACACCTTCCGCGAAGACCTTTATTACCGGCTCAGCGTGATTCCCGTGTCCGTGCCGCCGCTGCGCGAGCGCCGCGAGGATGTGCCGCTTTTGGTGAACGCCTTTCTGAAGAAATACGCCCCAGCCGCGGGCCGCAACATTCTGCGGGTTAATCAGCAATCGCTGGATGCGCTCTGCGGCTATGAGTGGCCGGGCAATGTGCGCCAACTGGAAAATACCATCGAGCGCGCCGTCGCTCTCGAAACCGGTCAGGAACTTCGCGTTGAGCTTCCCGCGGAACGTTTCAAAACCCGCGCCGCCGCCGCAGGCGTTGGTCCCGGTGGCTTAACGATTGCTCCGGGAGCGGTCCTGCCCGAGGGTGTTGATATGGAAAACTACGTCGCTGAAATCGAGAAATCGCTGCTGCAAGCCGCTCTGGCCCAATCCAACGGTGTGCAAACCCGCGCCGCCGACGTGTTGCGCGTCTCCTATCGCTCGTTCCGGCATTTGATGAAGAAGTACGATTTGTAGCCGTCAGCCATCAGCCGTCAGCCTTCAGGAAAATCGAACTGCTCTGGTGTTCTTAGCTGATGGCCGACGGCTGATGGCTGATGGCTAGGTTTTCTTCAACTGCTGCTTCCACCCCAGAATCCTAGCCTTATTCGCTTCCGCTTCGGCCTCGGGAATCATTCCTTTTTTCTGATACAGCACCGATAAGCTGGTATGCGCTAACACGTCGTCGGGATCAAGTTCCGCGATGCGCGAAGCTACCGTGATGGCCTCGTCCAGCCGATTGAGATCCTGCAACACCCGCGCCATGCCATGCATGGCTTCCGTGAAGCGAGGGTCGGCTGCCAGCGACTTCTCATATTCGGCCAGCGCGCGCTCCGGATCGCCCTCAGACACCAGGTCAAGCGCGGAATAGTAATGGTCTTCGGCCAACTGGCGGGCGTTTTCATCAGGCATGAAAGCGGAGTCCTCGGGGAAAAATGGATTCTAGCACGCAGTCCGCTGCGGTCCGCACACGGCGAAAGGCAATAACCACAAAGAACACGAAGTTTCACGAAGGTTTTGTCGTGCAGGGTTTTCCTTCGTGTACCTTGGTGTCCTTCGCGGTTAATGCCGTTCCACTGTGTACCGATCTGCCCCCTGTGGTTATGATGGTTAACATGCGCTACATGCTCCGCTACCTCTGGAACGCCACTCGCGGCCACCGCCTGACTCCCTGGCGCAGTCCCTATTTACTTTGGCGGGTTGAAACCTACTGCGGCGTCAAGATGCAGGACATCGGTTTTCTGGTCTTCTGGGAATTTATGTGGCGGGAGCGCGGCAACCTCTGGCGATTTCTGAAATGGACAGCCGAGATGGAACGCTATGTCCATCCCAAGCCAAAGACGGGAAGCTGAGAAACGCGCGTAGGGGACAGCCGAAGGCGGCTGTCCCCACACGAGCGCGGTAGTTATTTCATCGCCGGAATATAGCTCAGATCCGGCCGGAAGCGGATGGTTTCAGTCCACTCGCGCTTAATGGTCTCGTCAAAAGTATGCGTGAGCGACTCCGCGTCATGCCGGCCCACCGCTTTCTCCAGCATGGCGTCGAACGAGGGATTGGGTTCCGCCATATCCGCCCAGCCGTTCATGTAGACCAGCAGCGCATATTGTGGCCCTTCGCCGCCATCCTGCAGCGCATACCAGGTGTAGTGCACCGGCCAATCGGACTTGTTGATGGCGTCATTGATCTTGCGGATGGCATCGTTGAAGTTCGCGTCCTTGCCCGGCTTTAGGAGAAAGTGATTCACTTGCGCCATCTTGGGTATGTCATTGCCCGCAGGCGTGCGGCTGGCATCTTTCAAAACCATCCAGATGCTGGCCGTGGTGCTCGAGACATAAGGCGACAGGTTGACTTCGCCGTCAGCCGTGTCGGCCGCGCCCATCTTGGTTTCCCACGCATCCAGATCCTTCCAGCTATGGCCGAAAGTCGCGGAAAGATAGTTGCCGGTATTTTCGCCGGTTTCCACCTGCCAGATTTCCCAGCGCCAGGTGTCATTCTGCTTCTTGTGGAAGTCCATATGCTTTTTGCGGCCTTCTTCCAATTGTTTGATCATGCCCGGCTTGGGCACGCTCGCGTAAACCCAGCCGACGTTGACGTCACTGCTCTGAGCGGAAGCAAAGGGCGCCATGCAAGCGAACAGGGCAACCACCAAGACAACTGCGATTCTGCGCATTTAGGTTCTCCTCATTTGAGATTGTGAATTAGGGAATTAGAGACGAAACGGCTACGAAATCCGCTTCGCAAAGTTCGATACGACGGAAATCTGGAAGAAACCGAAGCGGAAGGTTAGCCCGGTAGCGTGGGCAGCGTCAAGTCCAAGGCAGATTGTTAGTCGCGCTCAATTTCGAGCGCCGCAACAATTCCGCGGGACTAATATGGTTTTCTCTGCGCACTTCGCGGGGTTTCTCCGCGATTTCTGCGATTTAAGATTTGTTACTCCGCCAGCCCAAAATCTTAAATCGCGGAGGCCGCTGAGAACTCCCGCAGAGAACGCAGAGAAAAACCAGTCCCTACTCGCGCAGCTTATCGATCTTCGCCGCCATGATGAGGTCGCTTTCCGTCAGCCCATCGATCTTATGGGTCCACATCGTGATCTCGGCCTGGCCCCACTTAAGCAGAATGTCGGGGTGATGTCCCTGCTGCTCCGCGAGTTCTCCCACTCGATTCACAAACTCCAGCGCCTGCTTGAAATCCGGAAACTTAAAGGTGCGGGTAATGTGGTGCTCGTTCACGGCCTTCCACTCTGGAACCTGCTTCATCATCCGTTCCAGTTCGTCGCCCTTCATCGGAGGCACACCGCCTTTGCAGGGAACGCAACTCTTGCTCGCGAGTTCAGACATGACCGATCTCCTCTGCACCAGTGTGCCCCAAGCGCAAGACTGAGGCAAATGGCTCAGGCTTGGTGCATGGCAGCTGATGAACCTGCGCGGGGCGAGCTTTCGCTCGCAGGGCAGGCGGACGAAGGCGTCCGCCCCACACGTGTGCGCGCCAGTTCCACTCTCGCCGCGAACCCGTTAGAATGTGTTCGCGCTTCCTACCCCTGTCATGGAATCGAATATGGCGACTATCAATATCAATCCCTTCTATCGCTGTGCCGGCCCTAATTGCGCGCAGATCAAGAAACCGTCGGATCGCTGGTGGATGCTTTGGACCTCATACGGGCAGTATGACCGGCCGATGCTTTATCTATGCAGGTGGGATGAAGAGATTGCACAACGCGAGGGCGCTCTGCCGGCGTGCGGTGAACAGTGCGTGCAGCGCCTCCAGTCCCAGTTCATGGGGAACATTACCCGAGGCGAGTTCCGCAAGAGCGGAACCTAACGCTGCGACACGTTGCCAGGCGAGCGGCCGTGACAAAATGAAAATCCCGCCCAAGCCTAGGCCTGGGCGGGATTGCCCCCTACCGACAACTTAGATGACGTTGCCTTTGACCAAATTCTTGGCAAAAACGAACGCCGGAAAAAGGGCAGGACTCGCGAAATAGGTAATAACAAGTGTCCACAACATTCTGGTTCTCCTTTAAGAGTAAGTGACGTTTCTTAGGAATCGAACCCTTTGAATCCGTCGCTACCAGAACCTGATGGGGGGTTGCCTGTACTAAAGCAGCTGGGCTGCCAATCTCCCAAGTTCTTGTATGCTATTGAATTCATAAGGCTTATAGGGGGCTGTTCGCCTAGATGTGGCACTGGGATAAAGTGCAACATATTTCACTTTGTAGGCAGACGTGACCTCGGGCTTGGGGAATCGCTCCGGCACTTTCTCCGCGAACCACTTGCGGAAATTGACTGGCTGGCGCGGAGAGGCGTGCTCGGGTTTGCAAGCGCAGCGGTGAGAATCGCACGAGGGTAATCTAGAGTAATCAGATAAGAACCTGATCCCTTTCGTGCGCAATGCACGATAAACTACTCCTCATGCCTCACAAGGTTCCTGAAGGTCCCTCTTCGCAGCTCGCGAAGCCGTCCGATATTGCCATGGAAGCGGGCGACCTGCAGGACGAATACAAAGAGCTGTGCGACAGCGCCAACGATCTGATCGACATCCTCTCCGAAGAGTGCAAGGTGCTCTACGCCAATGCGGCGTGGCTGCGAACATTGGGCTATACCGAGGCCGAGTCCGCTGAACTCTCTCTGTGGGACATAGTGCATCCCGACGATGCGGCTATGTCCAGAGAGGCAATCCGCCGCCTGCTGTCCGGGCAGCCGCCTAGACGCTTCGAAGTGCGCTTCAGGCGCAAAGATGGTTCCACGGTCTATCTGGAGGGCACCTCGACTTGCCGCCGTGAGGAAGGGAAACCCGTTCTCATTCGCGGCATCCTGCGTGACATCACCGAACGTAAGCGCGCCGAGCAGGAACTTCGGGAGGTCCACGAGCGCCTGCAAACCGCGTTGCTGCGGGAGCAGGAGATCGCCCGCATCGATCCCCTGACTCACGTCGCCAATCGCCGCGCATTGTATGAGTTGGGGGAAACAGAATTGTTGCGGGCGCGGCGCTACCGGCGCCCGCTGACGTTCGTCTCCATTGACTTGGATAACTTCAAGCAGGTGAATGACGCTTTGGGCCATGGCACCGGAGACGCCGTTCTCGTCAGCGTGGCCAGCGCCTTGCGAGGCGAACTGCGGGCGACCGACATCGTTGCCCGCATGGGAGGAGATGAGTTCGCCATCATACTTCCAGAAACTGGCGCCGAATCGGCGCGCGTTGTGCTGGACAAACTCCACGCGAAATTACTGGAAGCCGCGGAATCGAATGATTGGAGAGTGACCTTCAGCATAGGGGCCGTAAGTTTTCTATCCGCTCCTGACTCGCTCGAAGAGGCCATGCGGCTCGCCGACGACACTCTGTATTCCACTAAGCATCAAGGAAAGAATGCGGTTTCGGTCGCGGTTGTAGGCTGAAAATCTCCGCGAAAGTTCTGTCTGTGCGGAGACCGATTTTCGGTGGTGGGAGTGGTTTTGTGTGGGGAAGGGTCTTTGACCCGCACGGCGCGCGCAGGTTGTGCGCGCGCCCTGGCCCATTCCAATGGTCGCCAGCACCGATCCGCTAGTGCCGTGACGCAATGGCCAGTTAGAAACTCCATAGGGTGCCCCGTCCAAGCTTCTTCGCTTGGGCGGGGTTTTTTGACGGTGCGGATTGCCATTCCTTAGAACTTCCGGCTCGCTTCTCTTCGGTCCGCGACCGCCAAGCGCTCCCTTACATCGCTCCTGGCCGCGTCGGTGCCGGACTGCTGGCGAACTTCGCTGATCTTGAAGGCCATGGTGTAGGTAAACGGATCGCCCGCAAAACTGGAGAGGGTAGCGTTCAGCGTGGAGTCGAACTCAGAATTATCCGCCGCTAACGCCATGCGCCCAAGAAAGGCCTCGATGTTTTTCCTGCACCGGCGCAACTCGCCCATCACGCTCGAATCTCCCCAGGTGGACCCATCTTCAAACTGCACGAACCGAATTTCGACATCGACCCGCGGAGAAGTTGCAGCCGCGCCGGAGTCGTACCCGGGCGGCTGCTCATCCGCCTCCGGCACCATTTTGGTGATGCTCTCGCCGCTGGCTAGGCCGTGAGCCTGAAAAAAAAGCCCGCTGTGGTGATAGCGAACAAGATGGCCGGGCCCCTTCGCGCACTTCACGATGGCAATGGCCTCAAGTTGCACGATATTTCGGTCAGAGGTGTTCTTTAATGTGAACTCGGAGTCAAGATGCTTGTCCGAACAGTTCACACTGCCGCTGGCTGTAACGGGAGCACTCGGGTTTGCGTTGTAGACGACAGCCGCCTCCGTCTGGGCATACATCGTGGAGGCGGCCAGCAGAGCGTGTATTAGAGGCAGGATTCGCATTGTGCGCACTCCGAGCCCGGGTTTCAGCTAAGCTGCCGCGCGGGCGAGGGCGCCCGCGCCACATTCACTTCTCAGTTCACACTAGAACGGAATATCCTCATCGCTAATCGGCGAGGACGCTACCGCCGGCTCCGCCTCCGGCGCGCGCTGATCGAAATTGTTGCCGCCGCCCGCTGACGCACCGCGCGAATATCCGGCGCCGCCCTCTGCCCCTTCGCCCCGGCCGCCGAGCAGGATCAAGTCGCTGGCTACCACTTCCGTCATATATTTTTTCTGCCCGGTGGTCTTGTCGTCCCACGAGTGGGTTTGCAGGCGGCCTTCGATGTATACTTTGCCGCCTTTCTTCAAATACTCGCCGGCAATCTCGGCCAGGCGCTGCCACAGAACTACGTTGTGCCATTCGGTGCGGTCCTGCCACTGGCCGTCTTTGTCTTTAAAACGCTCATTGGTGGCCAGCGCGATCTTGGCCACCGGCGTGCCTTGCGGCGTGTATTTCACTTCCGGGTCTTTGCCCAGATTGCCGATCAATTGAACCTTGTTGAGACTTTTGCCTGCCATGATTGCTGCTCCTTCCGCGCCCTCTGGGCATGAGATGGGATTCCGGAAAATCGCCGAGATTCGAAACCTGGGAACAAACAGTGATTCCAAAGGGGCTGGACCGTCAGTGTATCAGAAAGGGGAAGCGAAGTGCCTTAGCGATATTGCTCGGTTCCGATTTGGGAATTCGTACGGCGAGCGAGCGACCCCGATGCCGTAGCCGGCTAGCCTGCGGCAGGCTGCACAAGCGTGGCCAGATGTTTGCGGAACTCCTCGGCCTGCTGTTTTTCGACCTTGGTGGCGGTGACAAACTCAAATCCGTAGTGGTAGCCGTTGCGATTGCAGATTTTTGCCGCAACGCGAATCGGCGCGTCAGCATAGGCGGGGGTGAACTCAATGGCTACCTGAGCGCCCAGCCTCAGTTCCGTGCCAACGAACACGGCGACACCTCCCTCGCTGAGGGTCTTGCCGCGTCCGTCGAAGATCTTGACGTTCATCTCGTCCTGGACAATGACTCGAACTGGAATGTCGGCTTTATACCTCTCCCACCGCCGCACAGGAGACCTGCTCCCTCCGGCTCCCGCTGCGACTGACATGAATCCCCCGATCATGCACATCGGCGGGGTTTCTTGGGGACTTTAGGCAGCCGGGGAGAAGCGCCGCGCACTTAGGACTTGGCACTTAGCATTTAGCCACGACGGGCCGATGCCGGGCCTTCGCTTCAAGTTCCGCGGACCTTGGATTGGCTAAATGCTAAGTGCCAAGTGCTAAGTGCTGGGTTATAATCTGCACCATGTCCGAGACCGCAACCGGCAACCCAGGAATGGTTCCCGACGAGTTGAAGTTCGAGCCCAGGTCAAAGGGCTTGCTCACTCCTCGCAAAAAGAAACCAAAGGAGTTAGCAGTTATCACCGAGTGCTGCACTGGTTGCGCCGGGCTCGCCCGCCTGCGTGGAATACTGCCCGGTCGAAGACTGCATGTTCTGGGTGCCGGATGAAGACCATCCGCCGTTTGGGCGCATTCAGGTGGATCCCATTCTCTGCATCGGCTGCAAGAAGTGCCTCAGCAAAGGTCCCGATGGCTGCTTCCTCGATGGCTGCCCATGGGACGCGATCGTGATGGTAGATACGGTTGAGATTGAAAAAGAAGTCGGAGTGATGCCGATTTAGCCGTCAGCCATCAGTCGTCAGCCGTCAGGTTTTCGCATTTGGCACTTAGCATTTAGCCCTTCGCCCTGTCTTCTTCGCCCTGGCCTTCTTTCCGCTTTGCTGTTCCTTCCGAGATATTGTCATTCCGAGCGCCGGTTTCTGGCGCGAGGAATCTGCTTTCCTGTCGGTCTAAACGGACGCAGCCTCCTCGCTTCACTCGGAATGACAATGTAGGCTGTCATATAAGTACTCTGTAAACTTCAATGAGGAGAATTGTCCGCATATTTATGTATGTACATGCGACAGGCCGGTTTTACTTCGGGTCGAGCTCGTGAGATGCCGGGCGTCAGGAATCCCCCGCTGTAGCCCCTGGAAGGCCGCAGGAGCGTTCGCTGAGGGCTGGTTGACCCTCGGGGGGCCATCTGCTTTCGGAACTCTTTTGTTTTCAGTGAGCGCAAAAATCTGCTCCCCTTTGGGCTCGACCGTCCCGACTTTCTTCGCGCTCTCTGCGGATGTTCTCAGCGAACTCTGCGATTTAGGATTTGTCCGGACGACTTAAATCGGCTTATTTTGTCCGCTCGCGAATGGCTTGTTCGGTGAGCGCCGCCTGTTGGCGAACTGCGTCGGAAATTTCGGGCAGGTTGCGTTCGTAGGGTATGATGGCGGCGATATCTTCCGGCTGGCCGACCAGATATAGGGCTCGCAGCGCTTCCCAGACTTGCTCGGTTGTGGGATCTACAGTGGCGATGTCAGCGCCGGCGGCGACGGTTTGTCCTGTCTGGATGAACAAAGTTCGCAAGCGGCCGCTGATAGGCGAGCGGACTTCAATCGTCTCGCCGGTTTGTCCCGCGCCCTGCAGCTTGGCGATGATTCCGCCTTGATGAATCGCCGTGCCCACGGTGCTGGCGTCGAGGACTTTTCCGGTTTGTGGCGAGGTGATTTTGGCTGGTTGCAGGAGCGCGACGATTTGCGGTCTGCCGCTGGCATCGCCAAAGCGAACTAGAGACAAAGCCGCGTTGCCGCGCACGATGGGCGAAGGGTCGGAGAGCATTTTGAGCAACGCTTCGTGAAACCCTGCACTGGCGGCGGCTTTGCTCTCAGTGTCCTGGCCCATCACCCAGGCATCGGTATTGCGGACCTCCTCGACGGGATGCGTCGCCACGCGAACGACGTCCGGGTACCAGAGTGCTACCGTGGAGTCGTGTTTCGTCATGCGCTCGCCGATCTGCACCAGCGCGTGCTGAATGTGGCGCGGCTTCTTTTCGTCGTGAAGGTATTCGGTGAGTTGCTGGTCGCTAAGGTGGCGTCCGAACCAGGTGTTCCACCAGAACAGGAACGGCATCAGCAGGATAAGCCAGGCGACCAGGAAGAAGAGCAGGCGCTGGCCGGTGGACATGCGGCGGTGGTGTTTGGCGGGAGGGCCAGTATGTTCGGTGTCAGGGTTGGGGGACGGTGGAGAAACGTTGGGGAGAACGGACATAGGTTCCGCGTTGAAATATAGCAGATTGGACCGGTGAGGGTCGTGCCCGCAGCATGTCAGTGTCCTCCGGCGTTGATAGTCCTGGCGTCCGCGAAACCGTCATGCGCGAAATGGAAATGACTCTGCCGGCAACCGGCAGAGTCTTCTACAGCTTCGAGACCGTGCCCGCATTGGTGTTGACCACCCAGATATTGGCTCCATCGAAGGCTCCGACCTCAGGGCCTGCTCCAACGCTGAATGTTCCAAGGTTGGCGCCTCGCAGGGATAGTTTTGTGACGTCGCTGCTTCCGAAGTTCACCACCCAGATGCTGGTGCCGTCGAACACGACGCCGAATGGGGTCGATCCGGCGTGGAAGGTGCCAGCCACCGCGCCATCGCAAGCGCGCAGCTTGGTGACGTTGCCACCCCCGTTCGCCACCCAGATACTTTCTCCATCGAACGTCACTCCTCTTGGGCTCGCGCCTACGTTGAAGGTTCCAAGCACAGTACCGTCTGCGCCTCGCAGTTTAGTCACGTTGTTGCTGGAGGTGTTCGTTACCCAGACATTTTGGCCGTCATACGCCATCCGCGAAGGGTACTGCCCTACGCTGAAGGTGCCTAACATGGTGCCGTCGCTGGCTCGCAGCTTGGTCACTTTATCGGGCAAATTGGTCACCCAGATAATGGCGCCGTCAAAGACCAAGCCATTGGGCCTTGATCCTGCAGGGAAGGTGCCAAGCAGGGAGCCATCGCTGGCTCGCAGCTTCGTCACGGTGTCGTCGTTGAAGTTCGAAACCCAAATGTTGGCTCCGTCATACGCAACGCCGCTGGGAGACGCTCCTACGCTGAAGGTGCCGAGCGGGGCGCCATCGTTCGCCCGCAGCTTGGTTACGTTATTGTCACCTCCGTTTACCACCCACATATTGGCTCCATCGAAGGCCATATCGAAAGGAAAGGTGCCCACGGGAAAGGTTGTGACCAGGTTCGCATCGTACCAATGCAGGGTTGCGATTTGCATTGGGTTTTTAGCTGGGCTGTTGGTCCGATCCTCGGCCAGGGCGAATAGCGATGCCATTGATGCTAAAAGAGTGCTCAGGACAAGCACACGAAGATACTTCGACATACACGTCTCCTCAGCAACAGAATGTGAGGGAAGCTGCAGTCAAAGGGATTGGATCCCTCTGGTGCGGGGACATGCAGAATGCGCTTGTCGAGAACAGTTGTCAACGTGAATGAGTTTGCACATAGTAGATTGTTTGTCGTGAGATCGAGCCCATCTCAAGAGGCGAGGTAATGGCCGGATGGGGCGAAGCGGCGGCTACTCGACAACATCGGCATCCATCACGCGCTCCTGCTCGAGGTAGTGCGAGACGGCGTACTGGGCCAGCAGCGGGGTTTGCAGGCGGATTTCGGCGCCGATCCATTCGCCTTTGTTGTGCGGGGCGCCTGGGGCGTGGTTGCAGCGGCCACCGCTGCCGAATTGCGGACCGAAGTCGGCGCTCTGGATTTCGTCGTACTGGCGAATGTCGCGCCAGGCTGCGTCGCCTATGGTGCCGGAGACGTCGATTTTGAGTCTGACTGTGGTCATGGTGAAGACTTCTAAGCTGCGAACCAATGATAAAGCATGAAGTATACGATGACGCCGGTACACGAGACATACAGCCACAGCGGGTAGGTCCAGCGGGCGATGGCGCGGTGGCGGTCGAATTGTTCGCGCAAGCCGCGGCTCAGGCTCATGATCACCAGGGGCACGATTACGACTGCCAGAATGGTATGCGAGAGCAGAATGGTGAAGTAGACCGGGCGCACCCAGCCGTGCCCCTGGAAGTGCTTGGATGGAGAGTGCGCGTAATGGTAGAGCAAGTAGTGATAGGTGAGATAGCAGGCGAGGAAAAGTGAAGAAGTGGCGAACGCGGCGATCATGAAGGGCGCGGTGGGCGGCGATGCGTCCGCGCTGGATGAAGCTGTGGCCGATGAACAGCAGCACGGCGCTGGCGCCGTTTAGGGTGGCGTTGATGGTGGGGAAGATGGAGTACGAGGCGGGCATAGGTTGTCAGTTAAAAGCAGATTCCTCGCTGGTTCTCGCCTCGCTGCGCTCGGCCGCGGACGGCTCGGAATAACAAATGATTGAAGTTGAACGTTATCATGCGGCTGGCTTGGTGGTGCGGCGGCTTACCATGAAAAATGCCAGGCCGAACATGAACAGCGAGAATAGCAGCAAGGTCGAGAGCGACTCGAATAATGTCGCGACTGCAGGCGTGTCCGGGTAGAGCAGGAGGCGCAACGCCTCAACCCCGTAGGTCAGCGGGTTCGCCCACATCACGCCGCGCAGCCAGCCGGAGGCGCCCGACAAGGGAAATAGCGCCCCAGAAAGCAGCCACAGAGGAATCAGGAACAGATTGATGATGGCATGGAAGGCTTGGTTGGAATCCATGGGCCAGGCGATGGCAAATCCCAGGGCAGTCAGCGCGAAGGAGACCAGAAAGACCGTCAGCACTACCAACAGGAACGAGCCCACAGTCAGGTGAACTCCAACTAGCGGCGCGAAAGCCAGAAAAATCAAGCCCTGGATTGTGGACAGCGTAGTTCCTCCCAGCACTTTGCCGAGAACGATTGCAGATCGCGGTACGGGCGCGACCAATACCGAGAGCAGGAAGCCGGCCTTGCGGTCCTCGATCACCGACATCATGGTGAAGATCGAAGTGAAGAGCACGATCATGATGAGCGCGCCGGGATAGAAGTAGTCGAGGTAGTGCTGCTGGCCGGCGGCGTTGCCCGAGCGGAAAGAAGTGCCGAAGCCGGACCCGATGACGACCCAGAAAAGCAGCGGCGAAGCAATCACGCCGACCACGCGGGCGCGCTGGCGGTAGAAGCGAACGATCTCTCGCAACCACAGCGTGTAGGCAGGGAGAAGCACGCCATCCGAAACCGGGGCGTGGCTTGCTGGCAGGGTTGCGGTCTGTGTGGCCATGTCAGCTCGCTTTCTTGGCCTGCGGCGGTTGGGCTTTAAGCTTACGCCGGTTACGGATGTCGAGGAATGCGTTCAGAAAAAGAATTCCGGAAAGCGTGAGCAGGATCAGCGAGATGAACAGGCCGTCGACGGTGTCGACGCTGCCGTTCTTCAGAGTCCAGGCGATGCCTAGCAGGGGAAGGATTCCCATTACGATGGAGAGCGCGAGCATCAATGTGTTGGCTCCTGTAGCGCCGTCGTCCCGGCGGCGCGTGTAGATTGCTTACCTCAGCGGCTAAAGCCGGTTATCGGATGCCGCTACCGCAGCGCAGAAGCGCTGCGCCACCCAACTGCGCCACGACTTCGCCACCCAACTACGAGGGCGGGACGGTCTCGCCGACTGCCGGCGGGACGCAGGCGGCACGCTACTTCGGCTCCTGGCCTTCCGTCCAGAATTTGTGGCCGGTGCGGCGGATGAAGACGTCTTCCAGACTCGGTTTGCTGATCGAGAGCGCGTCGATCTCGCCAGGGAATGCCTCGACTATATCGGTGACCAGGCGATGCCCATTCCTGCGTTCCATGCGCACTTGTCCATCGAGCACCTGAATTTCTCCCTGAAAGCGCTCGCGCATCCGCTGAGCCAGCGATTCGGGGTCGCTGCGCGTCGAGCAGAATTACGTCGCCTCCGATTTCACTCTTCAGCTCCGCCGGCGTACCCAGCGCCACCAGCTTGCCCTCGTTGAGGATCGCCAGGCGATCGCAGCGCTCGGCTTCCTCCATCAGGTGGGTAGTGACGATCACGGTGACGTGCTCCTGATCGCGCAAAATCTGCAGATACTGCCACAGATCGCGCCGGGCGCCGGGATCAAGCCCGGTGGTCGGCTCATCCAGCAGCAATACCGACGGATGATGGAGCAGGCCCTTGGCCAGCTCCAAGCGGCGCTGCATGCCTCCGGAAAACGTCTCAGCTTTTTCTTTGGCGCGATCGCTGAGGCCGACGCGGCCCAGCATTTCGTCGATGCGCGACTTCAGGGCCGCACCCTGCAAACCGTAGAGATGGCCCTGATGCAGCAGGTTTTCGGCGGCGGTCAGCTTTACGTCGATGCTTTGGGACTGGAAGACCACCCCGATCTTGCGGCGCAGGCCGGTGGGGTCGGTGGTGACGTCGTGACCCAGGATGACCGCGCTCCCCGACGACGGGACCATTAGCGTAGAGAGAATGCGGAACAGAGTTGTTTTGCCGCTGCCGTTAGGGCCGAGCAGTCCGAATAACTCCGCCGGGCGCACCTCGAAGGTGACGCCATTCAGCGCGGTACGCTGATCGTAGCGATGCATGAGGCCCCGTACGGAAATGACGGGCGATCGGACGGGGGACGCGTCGGCGTCCGAACTCACAGTGACAAATGCTGGAGCGTTCGAAGTCACAGGATAGTTTACGCCACTGAGCTGAAAATCAGGGAGAATCCGTCGTGAGCGCTAGCGCACTTTGGGATGCGTCCAATCTGACGGTGCAGGTCATCTCGACTCCGTCCCGGTCGGGCTGCAATGTACGCCTCCAGTTACGGTTACCGGGCTGGTGTTCATGCGGCTACGGTGCCGGCGGGGACCCGGTCCTTCGCCGTTGCCGGAACATACCGCCAGACCTGAATCGCCAGAACGACGGCTGTTCCCAGCAGCAACGCGCCTGCGGCAACGTGCGCCACGGTTGAGACCACCATGGGAAGTTCCGGCTGCGCGGCGTCTTTACCCCACTCGACACGGGTGAGGAATGCCAGAAAGCCCAGTCCCAGTTGCACGATCAGGAGGCTGAGCATGGCGATGGCCGGGCCGCGGATGGGGGCGATCTTTGGGTAGCGTAGGAGTGCGGCGACTGCCGTCCAGGTAAGGATCGAGGCGACTACCGGGGCATTGAGCACATGCGGCAGCCAGCCCATACCGTGATGGCGGAACATGGCGCCGAGAAAAAGCTGGACGTAGAGGATCGCGATCGACAAGAGCGCGAGTGTGAACAATCGGGGACGCATGGTGTCGGATTTTTCTGCCGAGCCTGCGCTCGGCGAACGGACGAAGGCGTCTGCCCCTGCATTCGTCCAGCCACGGCTGGTGAAGATCGCCATGGCGATGGCGGTGCAGAAGAAGGTTTGAGCCAAAGCCGCGTGGGCTGAGGAAACGTATGGCGGCAAATAGTAGAGAACAGTGATGCCGCCGAGAACTCCCTGCGCGATCACCATGAGTAAAGCTGCGCCCGCTAGATACTTCATCCAGCGGCGGCGGTCGGCGCGCCAGGTCCAGACCGCGAAGATGATGGTAAGCAGGCCGATGAACTGGGCGATCATGCGGTGCGTGTGCTCATACCTCACGCCGCCGACCAGGTGCGGGATCTTGTAAAGCGAACCGAAGGAGGTGGGCCAGTCGGGGACGGAGAGGCCGGCGTCATTGCTGGTCACCAGGGCGCCGGCGATTAGGAGCAGGAAAGTCGCGCAGGCCAGACAGACGGCGAAAGTGTGGTGGGCGCGATTGTAGGGAGTGGACATGCGCTTGGTTGCAAGTCCCCACCCTAGCCGCAAGTAACGCGGCTAGAATGGGGAACCGAATACTGTTGTAGCGCCGGCGTCTCGCCGACTGTCTTCGAAGGCAGCTTGCCCCCCAGCGGCGAGGGCGCGACGCCCTCGCGACTGCCGCCGGGACGGCGGCGCTACAAAAAGGTTACTGTTTGAAGGTGGCGTCTACCGTCTTGTTGTCTTTGGCGGCCAGCGTGACCTTGATGTCCTGCTCGGGCAGTTTTTCCTGCACGAAGCCCAGTGTATAGTCGCCCGGCGGCAGGCCCTTGATCTCGTACTTGCCATCCGGCCCTGTGACCGCGAAGAACGGGCTCTTGACCACGTTGATGTACATCTTCATCCAGGGGTGCTGGTTGCACTTAACCGGCAGCAGGATTTCCTCGCGCGCGAAGCTCTTCTCCAGCGGTGCGGACTTGGGAGGCTGCGACTCGTTCCACTCGCGGTTGCTGGCGGGCGTGGGATGGATGTTGTGCGTGGTCATGTCATCGTTCTTGATGTCGATAGTCTGGCCGGTCATGACGCCGAGCACATGAGGATGGTATCTGCAGCCCTCCTGATCGATGGTGGCGGCTTCCTTGGGCACGTCGAAGGCGCGGTCGCCGAGGCCATCTTTCACATAGACGAACACGTTCGCCAACTTGCCGCCGCTGACGACGATGTTTTCGGATTCATTCGTGCCCTTGCAGGCCGGGTCCTGGCTCATGTCGATCTTGGCGGCTTTCGGAGCAGCGCCGTCGAAGTTGACCGTGCCGCCGACTGAGGCCGCGGTAGCAGGATCGATGGGCGTGGCCGCGGGAGCGGGTGCGGCGGATTCGGCTGCCGGAGCAGCAGGTTCCTCTTTCTTGCTGCAACCTTGGAGCATCCACAGGCCTAGCAGACAGAGCAGGCTGAGCGTTGCTGCGAGTTTCTTATTCATGATGTCCTCTTTCTTTGAGTGAACTTGTAACACCGGCGTCTCGCCGGCGCGATCACGCGAATTCATTGCCACAGCCGCGTGTGTCATGCTGAGCAAGCCGGAGCAAGCGTAGCGCAGCTCCGGCGCCGTCGAAGCATCCCTACGTCACAATGCTGACCTCTCACCGGCCGAACCCCGGTCGTTTAGGGATCCTTCGACCTCGCTCAGGATGACAGTCGTTGAAGCATACGCTACAACTACTGCGAACCTCCGCTTGCTGCCGCGTGGCGCGATACCGCTTGTTTCCGGTTGCGCGCCGGCGATAGTGATGCCGAGCTTCTGGCTGCCGCCACGCGATGCTGCTCCTCCGGCGTTAGCTGGAAGATGTAATCCACCAGCAGCTTGGTGTGGTCTTTGGCATAGCCCTGGAACGACGGCGGCGTTGGGCCGGCGAACACCCACTGTCCGTTCTGTTGCCGGAACAGGCCCGAGGGCATCGACGTTCCTGGAGCGATGGCCTGCGGATCGATAATCCAGCGCTCCGCCCAATCCGGCTTTAGACGCTCTTTGGCCAGCAGGAAGTTGGGCGCGGTGGCGATTTTGTCGTGTTGCGGATCGCCGGTCGCGTGGCACTTCAGGCACGGCGCGGCGGTGCTGGAGAACAGGCTGCGCGCCATGTCGGTTTCTTTGGCGGTGAGCGTCGGCACCTGCTCAGGAATGTACGGCATCGGTTGCTGCGAGAGCGCCTGGAAAAAGCGGACCAGCTTGCGCACCTCGTTGTTCGAGAAATAAAAGGTCGGCATGTGGACCTTGAGGTAAGGCCGCACGCCGTTGCGGTTGGTATCAGTGTCGCTGAGCGCGGGGTTCTCCAGGAACTTCTGCAGCCACTGGGGCGAAACGCGCGCGCCTTCAGTGAGCAGCTTAGGAGGCAATTGCTCCTGGTTCTCGCGGTACTGCGGCAATCCCATCAGAATGGTCGACTGGCCGGGATAAAACTGGTGACAGCCCATGCAGTTGTATTTCTTGACGATCCACCAGCCTTCCTGGATGTCGTGGCGTGCGTCGCCGGGCTTGTAGATATAGCTGTCGGGCAGGGAAGTCTCCTCGCTGCCCATCAGGAACGTGGTCAACGCCTGTACCTGCTCTTTGGTGAGATGCAGGTTCGGCATGCGCAGAGCCTCGGTCTCGCTCTTGATCATGCCTTTGTCGTACACATTGGGCTCGGCGAGTTTGTGCTCAAAGAAGCCTTTGTGATCGTACCAGGGCCCTGTGGCAGGACCTTCCGGCAAGCGCGCCAAATCTTCGGGATCGGTGATGGGCTCGGTGCCCTTGCCGCCGCGCTGTGCGGGGACGGTAAACAGCGCGAAGTCCAGACGCTCGATTGGCTTGCTGCCTTCGACCGTGAGATCGGTACCGATGCGGCCTTCATCTTCAAGTCCGGCGATCTCGTGGCAGCCGGCGCAACCGAACTGGCGAATCCACTTCTTGCCTTCTTCCTTCAGCTTGGGATCGTCCATGTACGGCGCTGCCGTGTAGGAGGACGGATCCTTTTCTTTCTGGGTCATCAGGAAGCTGGCAATATCCTGCGCGTCTTCCCAGCTCAAGCGAAGGCTGGGCATGACCGTCATGTTCTGCACCTGCAGCTCATGGCCATCGTTGGGACACTGGCTGTGTTGCAGATCGAAGACGTAAGGCAGGCCCTTCTTGGCGTAGTCCTCGGGGCCGATATCTTTCTTTTCGTATGGGCAATACGGCCGGGTGCGCTCGCGAGCGTTGTGAATCCAGCGGACCAGGTAATCGTAGTTGGCCTTCTCGCCTTCGCGAGTGAGATTGGCGGCGAAGGTCCCGCCGGTCATCTGGCTGCCTTCGCCAATCGAGTGGCAGGCGAGGCAGCCGCGAGTTTCGAAAAGCTCCTTGCCATGGTCCGCGTTGCCGGGCTTTTGCTTGGGCAACGCATCGGTGAGCGCCGATTGCCAGAGGTAAGCGGTAATCGACTCGATCTGATGCTCATTCAGGCGGAAGTTGGGCATCTTGGTGGTGGGACGGAAATCAGTCGGCTTCTTCAGCCAGACCGGAATCCAGTTCTCATTCAGCTTGAGGCGGATGTCCTTCAAGTTGGGCCCGACCTTCTTTACGTCCTCCATCAGATCGTGAGTATGGAAATCGAGCTGCTGCAAATGGCCGTCGATCTTGCTGTTGGCGACTTTGAGGTCGACCGCTTCCTGGTTCAGGCGGTTCGCCTCATCGTTGCTCTCGGCGGCGTCGGCCTGCTTCATCATGTAAGCGGCTTGTTTCAGGTTGTCGATCTTCTGCTGCTCGAAAAGCTTGGTCTGCTGAACGATGGTGTTCAGTTCTTCCGGTTCCTGATCGTAGCCTTCGTGGCGATGGCAGCCCATGCAGCCCTTCTGGCGGAAGAGGTCCTTGCCTTCGTCGATGACCTTCCATTCCGTGTCTCCGCTCACCAGCACCATGTCGGCGGCGTGGCAAGTCTGGCAGCCGGCCTGCACGTTCTGCTTGGGGAACATGGGCCACAGCCAGTGCTCGTAATTGCCATGCGCTTTCTCGACGCTGGTGGTGGCGCGTCCGTTGCCTTGATGGCAGGGCGAACAGCCGAACTTATCGGGATCGTGAAGCTTCAACAGCTCGGGTTGAGGATGGGTGACGAAAGCGCGCGCATACTCGTCCGGCTTTTCGCCCTTGGCCGCCATCAGGACCGGAGTCATTTTCACCAGCTCGCGAGTACCCAGGTGGCAGGACTCACACCGGTCCACGATATTGGCTTCGGGAACATTGATCTGGAGGATCGCGGGCTCTAACTCTTCGGTTTTCTTCTTCAAGCCGTCAATCTGCGCGGGAGTGAGGTCCACCATGTGATCGTTTACGTAGGCCAGCATCTTGGCGCTGGCCTCGCTGGACGGCTTGAGGACGTCGCCGAGTTCCAGGCTCAGGCGAGTCTTTTCGGCGTTGACCTCGTTGAAGGCTTCTTCCAGTTGCTTGAAGTTGTATTGCTTTTTTGACCCGTCAGGAAATTCGACGGTGGCCAGTTCGCTCTGGTACTCCTCAAGTTCGCGTTGATATTTCTTCTTGCCCGACGCGCTCTTTTCCGTCTCGATGTTGTAGGTGATGGCGTTGGAATACGCCCGGCGGTCGGTGAATACGGAGCGAACCGCCAGCAGGCGGCCGTTTACGTCGGCCAGTTCCTGGTTGATCTGCTTGACCTGGGGAGCGCTCTGCTGGCGAAGCTGATCGTAGTCCTGCTTCAGCGCCAGATAGTCGGAGCTGTTCTCGACGGCCTTCTGTGCCGCGTCGGATTTGGAGACGTCCTTGTCGAGCAAGGCGACGTAACGGGTCTTCCACACGTGCTGGAAAGTCTTCCAGGGACGCTGTCCGTAGTCTTCATCCCACAACGCCCAGAAGAGCGTGACCATCAGGATCGCCATGCTGATGACGTAGTACGCGGTGTAAGACTTGGTTACGACCGGGTCCTGCTCGGGTATGGGTTGTTCGGGCAACAAAACCTCCGTCGTCGTTCGTCGTTGGTCGCTCGTCGTTGGCCCTTGGCCATTCGCCGTTAGCTGTTGGCCATTCGTTCCTCGCCGTTAGATCGCGACGCCGGAGCTAAAAGCTGAAGGCCAACGGCCAACGGCGCCCGACCAACGACGGTTTCACACATTGAACCACGGCGTAATCCACACATACTTGATATGCCACAACAGCCGGATCGCCATCTTCAGCGGGAGCGCGACCATGGTCAACAGAAAGAACATCACGATGGAATATTGCAGCAGGCTCATGCGCTGATAGTCTTTCGGCATGCGGCGCCGGAACAAGCCGTTGGCCAGGAATCCGCCGACCAGATAGTAACCAGCTACCACAATGCCGCCGAAGATGGCTTTGGCGAGGTTTGACACGATGGGCCCGCCCAGCCAGCCTGGAACTATGTCAGGCAAGTCGCGGTTCACCTCATAGATCTGGCGATTGTGATCCCAGGTTTGCCCCGGCCAGAACCACTGCCATCCAGGGCCACGGATGAAAGTCCCAATAATGATCATCGAAATCCACAAGATGATGAAGCCAAAAAGGAACGTCGAAATCGCGAACTTGCGCTGTCGCCAGGTGTAGTAGCCGCTGCCCAAGGGATTGTTGTCTACGTAAGGTATGACCATCAGGCCTACGATGATCAGTGTGGGCATGACTACGCCGGCGATCCACGGATCGAAGTACACCAGCATTTCCTGCAGGCCGAGGAAATACCACGGCGCTTTCGCCGGGTTCATGGTCAGGTTGGGATTGGAAGGCTCTTCCAGCGGAGCGTTCAGCGTGATGGACCACACCATCAAAATGATCGTGACGATAATGGCGGCCAGGAATTCTATGCGCAGCAGGAACGGCCAGACGTGGATTTCTTTCTGCCATCCGGCACGGAAGGGCCAAGTCTTGCGATGATGAGTCTTGGCCATGGCTGGATTGGTTTCCAGTTCAGCGATGAGTTCGTCGTTGGCGTGGGCTTGCCCCCAGGCCAGATAGATGAAGAAGGCGAGCATGGGGATGAGAGCCACGATCGGCACGTTGTCCGGGGCGGAAGCGATTTCCCAAAGTTGACGCCAGTCCATAATTTCCCCTTGTAGCGCCGCCGTGCCGGCGACTGGCGCGAGGGCGTCCTGCCCTCGCAGGCCGGCGAGACGCCGGCGCTACTGTCGACTTAGTCCCTGCGCTTTTTGTCGGCTTCCGACTCCAACACCACCGGGGCCGGGCCGGAAATGCCGCCATCTTTTCTTACGCGCCAGAAGTGCACGATCATGAGAACCGAAGCCACGATCGGGATGCCGATGCAGTGCCAGATGTAGGAGCGCAGCAGTGCATTCGCGTCCACGATCGAGCCGCCCAGCAGGCCGAAGCGCACGTCGTTATACGGCGTCATCCCGAGCATGTGGCCGAAGGGCCCTTCGTGGCCCAGCATTGGCGTGGCGCGGGCCATGTTCGTGCCTACCGTGACTGCCCAGAATCCCAGCTGATCGTCGGGGAGCAGATAGCCGGTGAACGACAAGCAGCAGCGTGAACACCAGCAGCAGCACGCCGATGTTCCAGTTGAACTCACGCGGCTTTTTATACGAGCCGGTCAGGAAGACGCGGAACATGTGCAGCCAGACGGCAATCACCATCAAGTGCGCGGCCCAGCGATGCATGTTGCGAAGAATCTTGCCGAAGGGAACGTCGTGCTCAAGATATAAAACGTCGCGGAAGGCCTGCACTTTGCTGGGATGGTAATAGAACATCAGCAGCACGCCGGTGAAGGTGAGCACGATGAACAGGTAAAAAGTAATTCCGCCCATGCCCCAGGTATAGCTGTAGCGCACGGCGTCGCGGTTGATTTTCGCCGGATGCAGATGCAGGAAGACGTTGGACAGCACGCCCAGCGCGCGATTGCGCGGCGTGTCGTCGTGCTTGTGGCGGAAGATCGAGGTGTAGACCTGGGTTTTGGTCGGGTCTTTCAGACCTTCAATCTGTTCCTTGGCTTTGGTGGGGATGTCGGTCTTGAGCGACTCGACATCCTCTTTAATGCCGGCCGTGACCTTTTGCAGGACGCTGACCTTGTCGCCGTTCTTGCCGTTCTGATTCTCATCAGCCATGATTGCCTCGAAATCCAGTTCCCAACCCGCTGCCAGAAGAGATTGCAAGCAACGTCTCTACGGCTTAACTCGTCAAATAGGCCCCGGCATCGTTAAACTGCGTCGGCTGTCCCTTGGGCTGCTGGTAGAGGTGCGCCGTATCGACCAGGATCTGCCCATCGGGCGCGACTTCCACGTGGCAGCGGTCCATGGGACGCGGCGCCGGTCCTTCAAAATTGATCCCTTCGCTGTCGTAGCCGCTGCCGTGGCACGGGCACTTGAATTTATTCTCCGCCGGCTTCCAGTCCGGCGTGCAGCCCAGGTGCGTGCAGCGGGCGTAAATCACAAAAAGACGGTCGGGAGAGCGATCCACCCAGATGCGGAATTTCTGCTGCCACTTGGTGTCCACGCCCAGGCCGTAGTCGGACGGGTAGCCGATCTTGAAGCTGGTGGCGGGCTCGAACAGCGTACGCGGCAGGAAGAAACGGAAGAACGCGATGAACCAGGCGGTGAGGAATGCGGCTACTGCGCTCCACACGAAGCGGCGGCGCTGCTGGTTGATCGGGCTGTTTTCTGGGCCGACCGAAGCTATGCCTCCTGCTGCTGCGGCTCGCGACGTGCCCACCGCAGGAGTTCCGACGTAGCGGGACGATTCACCACCGCGCGAGACCGATGCGGCTGCTGAAGCCACAACTGCCTGCGCTGCCGGAGCGGCCGCCGGACGCGGCGGCGGAGCACCCGCAGCAGGCGCGGCTGCAACAGGGGGCGGGGCCGCGGGCGCGGACGAATAAGGCTCGCCCAACAAAGCCGACGCTTCCGCATCGTTCAAAATCGGAAGATTGTTGCGCTTGCGGCGAGCCTGCTCTGCAGCGATGGAGGACTTACTCCACTTCTTACCGGCAGCAACCATCGCGGCGACTTCCGGGCTGATGGTGGTGCTGGCGGCCGCTGGCTGGCGCGGCCGCGGGCGATGCGGAAGCCGGCGCGGAAGCGGGAGCAGCCGGAGCGGCGGCTGCCGGTGTTGCCGGAGCGGGAGTCGCGCTAGCTGCGACCGGCTCACCGGCGGCGGCCCGTTCCCAGGACATAGGCTCGCCCGCCTTGAGAGCGGTGATGTCGTCTTCGGTGAGCAGCGGCAGGCCGGAGCGCTTGCGATAGGCTTGCTCGGCGGCGATGACCGATGGATTCAGGGCATTCCTCGGCAGCTGCGGAAGCCGTCCGCGGACGCCGGTAGTCGCGGTTTGGTACTCTTCAGCCATCCGTCCTTGACCTCTCTTGTGCGCGCTCAGTCGAACACACACACGCCGCTTGCTTAATTATTTATGCTGCGCCCGGACAGCCCGCCATCGTCTGTAACTCAACTCCTACTGCATTCGCGACCAGATCAGCCAGAGCTGCGATGAACGCCGGTGAATCGTTCAACCCGGCCGTCATTTCGAAGCGCTCGATGCCAAGCCCTGCGGCTTCCTCACGCGCTTCGTGGTCGATTTCGCCCAACGTCTCTACATGGTCGGATACGAACGAAACTGGAACTATGCAAACCTCGCGCCCACCGGATTGCGCGACTTCGCGCAACGTGGCATGCAAAGACGGCTGCAACCACTTGCTGGCGCCTACCTTACTCTGGTAGCAGAGCCGATGATGATTGCGCCATCCACCGCGCTGCATCAGCAACTCGACGGTCGCCTCGATCTGCTCCTGATAAGGGTCGCCCTTGTCGATGATGGCTTGCGGCACACTGTGAGCGCTGAACACTATCACAGGTTTCTCGGGGTCAGGGAAGCGGTCCAAAGCTTCCTCAACCTTCTCGGCCAGCGCGGCGAGATAAAGATCGTGGCGGTAGAAATTCTCCACGCAACACAGGCGGAAATCGTCGTCAAAATGCCGCCGCCATTCATTCAAGCTGCTTCCCGTGGTGGTGCTCGAGTATTGCGGATAAAGCGGAAGCAGGACCACTTCGTCGCACTCGGCGGCGCGCAACTGCGCCACCGCCTCCGCAGTAAAAGGATGCCAGTACCGCATGGCGACGAAGCAATGCGCGTCGATGCCAGAATCCCGCAGGGTTACTTCGAGGGCGCGCGCTTGCTGCTCGGTAAAGCGCCGAATGGGAGAGCCCCCGCCGATCACGGCGTAGTGGTGCTGAACTTTCCGGGCGCGGGTCGTGGAGATCAGTTTGGCCAGCGGTTTGCGGCCGATGCGAGCGAAAGGAAAATCGATAATGTCGGGATCGCAAAAAAGATTGAAAAGAAACGGCTCTATCGCTTCCAGCGTGTCGGGTCCGCCGAGCTGGAAGAGCACTACACCCACACGCCGTGTTGTGTTCGCCATTCCCCCGAGTCCCTTGAAGAAGAAGGAAGATGTTACTCAATGGCGCGCGGTTTCGTCAACGACGGAACTAAGTGATGGGATGGGGCTTCCCGCTTGATGGAGGACGATTGCACTATTCCAGTGTCATGCGGAGCGGAGGCGGAGCGAGCGCAGCCAAGCTCCGGCGTAGTCGCAGCATCCCTGCCTGGGTCGATGGTGCGGGATCCTCAGGGTCCGTAGCTGACAGAGGGAAGTCTTGAGGGTAGGGATGTTTCGACTGCGCAGGAGTTTCGCTCGGCGCGAAACTCCTGCTCGCTCAACAGGACAAAGCGCAGGCGCGCGCGGCCATGCTACGGAATCCGCAGGTCGCCGCTTTCCGGCACCACCGTATTCTGCCGGTTGCCGTTGTAGACGTATTGCACCCGAAGCTCCTTGTGAATATGAGGCGCGGGGTCGGCGCCCATAGTGTCATTGTTGATGTGCATGCTGAGCCGGTTGCCACCGGACACGTGGCGCTGCAGCAGGTTGGTTACGTCGATGGACTGGCTGCCCGCGCCGTAGGACGCACGTAAAATCTGCAGTCCCTGGTAGTTGCCCTGCCCGTAACCAGCCTGATTCTGCCCGTGGTCGTCATGGCTGTCATTGTTGTGGCTGTCACGGCCGTGGTCGTGATCATGATCCCGATCATGGTCATAGCCGCCCTGTCCGTAACCGCCGCCGAGATCGACCGCCATGTCAACAACGCTCTTCTCTGCGTAGTGATATTCGCGAATATCGCCCTTTCGGCTGCGGACGCGCAGCAGCAACTCTTTCCGCTGGTGCGGCGCCGGGTCGCCGCCGAGATTGTCATTGGTGACTGCAAAGCGAAGCCTGCCAGAGCGCGCGAAAGCAAGCACGCGGCTGGTGACGTCGGCGCCGCGGCCGCGAACGCCGTAGCGAGCTTCCACGATCTGGCCGCCTTGGGCGCTGGCAGAAACGGCGAACAGAGCAATACAGAATGCCAGCGTGAGAATGTCTGCATATCGTCTGAGCTTCATGGCTCCTCCTATAATTTCAAGATTGTGTGCAACGCTAAACATTGTATGCAACGCTAAACATGGAGGAGCGGGCGTCCGGCCTGTCCACGCAAAAATAATCCCCATTTCACGGAGACGGGCTACTCCCAGTCTCTCCATCGCAAATTCCTACGGCTGAAAAAACGCCCCAACCTTGTCCAGGAATGGACGAGGCAATCATTTACCGCTGAGATTCTTAGGCAGCCCGAAAGCTTCTAGGCCTCGGAGGCCGCCGCGGCTTTGTCTGATTGTATCGCTTCGATCACCGAATCGGCGAAGGCTGAGGTTCCCGCCTGGCCACCCACATCGCGGGTAAGCTTTTCGCGGCTGCGGTAGACGTGTTCGAGGGCGCGGCTGATTTTATCTGCGGCTTCGAATTCGCCGAGATGCAGCAGCATCAGGTGGCCGGAACGAATTACGGCGGTGGGGTTCGCAATGTTCTTGCCGGCGATGTCGGGCGCGGAACCGTGGACAGCCTCGAAAATGGCGCAGTGGTCGCCCATGTTGGCGCCGGGCACGAATCCCAGGCCACCCACGAACGCAGCGCACAAGTCGGAGATGATGTCGCCGTAAAGATTTTCCATCACCAGCATGTCGTATTGATAAGGGTTCATCACCAGTTGCATGCAAGTGTTGTCGACGATGTGCTCGCCGTAGGTGATCTCGGGATACTCCTTCGCCACCGTGCGGCAGCAGCGCAGAAACAGGCCATCCGAAAGCTTCATGATATTGGCCTTGTGAATGGCATGGATTTTCTTGCGCTTGTGTTTGCGCGCGTACGCGAAAGCGAAGCGGGCGATGCGGGTAGAGGCTTTTTCCGTGATGATCTTCAGGCTCTCGACTACTCCGGGCACGACTTCATGTTCCAGGCCGGAGTAAAGACTTTCCGTATTTTCGCGAACGATGATGAGGTCTACGTCGGGATACCGCGTAGGGATGTGCGGCAGATTCTGGATCGGCCTGAAGTTGGCATACAGTTCGAACTGCTTGCGCAAAGCTACGTTGATGCTGGAGAAGCCGCCGCCGACCGGCGTAGTCACTGGACCTTTCAGTCCCACGTGCGTGCGCTCGATGGATTCGGTGAGTTCTTTGGGGATGTATTCGTGGTACTTCTCGAAAGCTTCGGCGCCGGCCTGGAAAGTTTCCCACTCGAACTTTACCCCGGTGGCTTCGAGGATGCGCACGGCGGCGCCGGTGACTTCGGGGCCGATGCCATCGCCGGGAATTAGGGTGATTCTGTGAGGAGAGTTTGACATTGAATCATTTAGCGATTTAGTCATTGAGTCATTTAGAAGTTCGAGCCAGAATACAGTTTCATCGGCTTATTCCACTACGATGAGGAGTTTGGATATGAAATCGGCTTTGGAGCGCGCGCGACACGCCGAGCGATAGTTGGCCGCTACCGAAGTGCCGCAGCGTAACAGCTGCTTCCCCAGGGTCTGCGCATCGGGAGTTCTCGGCAACGAGCGAAAGACATTTACGATCCGAATGGCGAACTTCTTGGTGCGCCGTCGTAACTCGTCCGCCTTCTCGAGGGAATTCATAAGAATCACGGCTGACTCCCCCCGATGGTTCAATGCTTCAATCGCTCAATCTCTGAATGCCTCAATCTCCCTTGTGCGCCCCCTTGCCTGCTGAATCGGCAGTTTCCTTCGTTTTCACTAGGTCCTTCAACTCTTCCATGAATTCTTTCACATCCTTGAAATCCAGGTAGACCGAGGCGAAGCGCACATACGCCACTTTGTCATGACGGCGCAGCCGGCTCATGATGAGTTCGCCAATTTCGCTGGTCTTGCGCTCGCGTTCCGGCGAGTCGATCACGAATCCTTCCGCTTCGTTCACGATCTGTTCCAGCTTGCTGATGGGAACGGGGCGCTTTTCGCAGGCGCGGAGCAGTCCGTTGAGAACTTTTTGGCGGTCAAACTTCTCGCGGCGGCCGTCTTTCTTGACCACCATGTAGGGGATTTCGTCGATGCGCTCATAGGTCGTGAAGCGCTTCTCGCACTTCAAGCACTCGCGGCGGCGGCGGATGGAATCGGCTTCTTTGCTCTCGCGCGAATCCACCACTTTGTCATTTGCGAACCCGCAAAAGGGACACTTCATGGCGCTGGTATTGATCTCTAAGCAATTGTAGCAGGCGATAACAGCGGGTTCAGTGGAGTGATGGGCGTCGTCGCCGGTCAGGGTACAGGTCCGTGGTCTGACGGGAACGCCCGTCGTTCCATAGTTCTTAGTTACAGACTCCTAGCACGAACTTTGGGCGGAAGCCTTAGGCGCCTCGGGAACGACCACTTCTTCCTCGCGATGGCTCTCCTCGGAGAGCTTGCGCAGGGACAGGCGCTCATAGTGAGCCAGGACCAGGCCCGCCGGCACGACGGAGACAAAAGTGACCAGCCAGAGCAGGATTCCGCAACTGGCCGCCAGTTCAGGGGTGGTGTCAAAGATGTGTTGCAGCGCGGAAATGGTCGCCAACTGTGAGCCGCCGCCTACTCCCGGCAACTGAATGAGTGAGCCTACCATGCTCGATCCCATCAGAGGGAAGATATTGGAGAAGGTCATCTGCTGCAATGGAGCCCCATAGGCTCTCACGACCTCGAAGTAGGAGAGCGCCACACAACTCCACATCACCAGCGAAACGCCGGCAATCTGGAAGAACGCAGGCGGATCATGAATGGTGTCCAGGCCTTGATGAAACTCGCGCAGCCGCTCCGCAATACGGTGGCCCAGGCCCGCCGCAAGATGGGCGAGGCGCTTTTCCACCCAGGCGGACACACCTTCTCCGTATCTGGCTACCAGTATTGTGGCTACGGACATTCCCCCCGTTAGGGCCAGGAACAGTACGGCGAAAATTTTCACGGCGCGGTAATTGGGCAGAAGGTGCAAAGTAGTCCCAGGCAGGAATACCGCGAAAGACAGCAAAACCGTGAACGCGGCAATATCAAAAATCCGTTCCACTGCCCAGGCCGCCATCTGCGAGGAAAAGTTGAGATTTTCTCGGCGCGCGATGAGGAAGGGACGAATCAATTCACCCGGCCGCCCCAGCACGGCCAGGCCGGTAAAGCCGACCAGCGTAGGCGCGATCAATCCCAGCCATGAAGCATCCCTCCGCACCGGCCTCAGGAAAATCTTCCAGCGCAGGGCACGGAGTACATAAGTGATGTAGATGACCGCGATGGCGGCAACTAAATGAACCGGACTGAGGTTTTTCGCCTGGCGCCAGAAGGTGGCCCAATCGAAATTCGCCCAGTTGCGGAACTGCAAATACACCAGCACCGCCAGGACCGCCAGCACCACTCCGTAAATCACGAAGCGCTTGTTCATGGATTGCCGCCAGCCCCAATATAGTTAGCCAAGAATTTAGGAGGCCGGTCACTTGCCAAGGTATATGACGGGGAAGGGAGGGTCAACGCACGAGAGTTTCTGATCGCCAAACAGGAGTGTTACGACTGCAGTGTGTGAGCAGGTGAGGAATCAACTTGGAAGGAGCGGGTTCAGCGGGTTGCCTGCTTAGTGGAATCGGTGGCGGGATGAGCATGAGGGCCGGTCTTGCGGGCGTGGGCGCGCTCCGCCGCTGCCACTTTTTGTTCCTCTAATTTTTTGCGATTGAACTCGCGGACGATTCGCGCCACGTAGGCCTGGGTTTCGCGATAGGGAGGCACACCGTGGTACTGCGCCACGCGCTGCGGTCCGGCATTGTAGGCGGCCAGCGCCTTGATCATGTCGTAGTTGTATTTTTCCAGCAGTTCGCGCAGGTAGGCCGTTCCGCCCTCGACGTTGGCCGCGGGATCGAAGGCGTTGACGACACCCAGCTTGGAGGCGGTCTGCGGCATGAGTTGCATCAGGCCCTGGGCGCCCTTGGGCGATATGGCGCGAGGGTTGAATCCGCTCTCGGCGTGAATCACGCTATTGATGAAGTCGGGATCAAGTTGGTGGCGGCTGCTGGCATTGGCGACCACGTCATCCAGGCGGGCAGAATTTTGAGCTGCAGGTGACGGCGCGGTGGGCGCGGTGGGTTGCGGCTCCGGCAGTGCTGGAGCGGGCAACGGCGCAGGCGGTGGCGACAGATCCTTCTCGAAGTGATCGATCTGCGCCGTGGGCACGTCCACGTAGCTGGTGTTCCCCAGACTCAGGTAGAGCCGAGTCACCGAGCCGATCTGCTCCCGCCATTCGTGGCGGATGGAGAAACCGTTTTGCAGGTAGGCGAGATCGGAGGAGAAAGCAGGGACAGGCGTGATCGCCAGCGCAATAACCAGGACGAGCGTTCGGGGAGAGAACATATCAGCTCTTAATGTTGCGCCGGCGTCCCGCCTGTCTCGAGGGCGTCCCACCCGTGCACACGCGCCAGCAAGACGCTGGCGCTACGAATACGCGCGCACGCCCAGCACTTGCTCGACCGCCGCCGCTACTCCGTTCTCATCGTTCGACAGGGTTACCTGCCAACCGTGCCCGCGGAGTTCTTCCGATGCGTTTCCCATAATAAACGGCAATCCGGCGAAGGCAAGCATTTCCATGTCGTTGTAATTGTCACCGATGGCCATGACCTGTTCGCGAGGAATGCCGCGATGATCCGCCCAGCGGCGCAGAGCGTAGCCTTTGGAACAGCCCTGGTTGAGAATATCAACAATCGACAGATCGCGGACCGGATACTCGGTGCGCAGCACGGTGATGTCGCTCGCCAGACCGCTGGCATCAAGTCCAGCGAGAGCCTCCTGCATGCGGGCGATGGTGCCGCAGAACATGGCCTGCACCGGGTCTCGGGTCAGCGCATTCTCGATCGGGATAACAAAGTCGATGAACTCAAGATTCTTTTCCAGCCAGCGCTGGATGCTGACGCCCAGTTCGTCCATGCGCTCCAGCACGATGGCGCCTTTGGCCTCCGTGTCAAAAGTAATCACGGTGCTGCCACGGAAATCCCGCATCGCGCCGCACAGTTTGCGGCAGGTTTCCCGAGGGAGCATATCGCGATGGAAGGTTTCTCCGGCGAGGGAACGGGTGACCGCGCCATTGGAGCTGATCAGCCACGAGTCGAATCCGAGCTGCTGGGCGATAGGCAGCGCAAAAGCGTGCCGCCGGCCCGTTACCAGAATGACTTCCACACCTTCCTCATGGGCCCGCCGCAAGGCGTTCAGGTCAGCCGGGGAAATCTGAAACTGCGGATTCAGCAAGGTGCCATCGATATCAACGGCGAGAAGACGGATGGAAGGCATCACTGGGGTGATTTTAGCATCCACTGTGTTATGGAAAGGCGGTTGAGAGGGTCTCGTTGTCCCAATTTCTCCCGGTGTGTGCGAGACGAAGGGTAAGCCAGCCGAGTGTGGTGGAAACACACCACATATGTCGTAGAAACCTAGCGCGGTGTTCAAACCAAAAGCGGTGCCGACCGGAAGTGGGAGCCCGGCTGGGCATGTTATAGTGCGCACAAAGCGATGGGAGCGCTATTTTTTTTCGTCTCGTGGTGGGGCATCATCCTGCAAGCGCTGGCGATTGTTCACTTCATCCGCCGCCGCCCTGACTTCTTTTGGCTATTCATTATCCTGATCGGCGGATGGCTTGGCGCGCTGGTGTATCTCGCAGTGGAAGCAGCTCCCGACGCCGGTTTGCTCAGGCAGTCCTTTAAGGTCTTTCCGCGGCGGAAACGGATTCGCGAGTTGGAGTCGGCGATTCTGGATAACCCCTCGGCCGGGAATTACGAGGAGCTTGCCGGCCTGTACCTCGACGAAGGAAACAATGCGCGCGCCCGAGCGTATTACGACAAATCAATTTCCGTGCGCACCGATTCGCCTGATCCTTTCTACCGGCGGGCGGTGGCGGCCGTTCGCATGGGGGACTTTGCTGCGGCGCTGCCAGATCTGGAACGCGTAGTCTCTCAGGATCCGGAATACGATTTTCACGGCGCTGCCGGCCTGCTTGCCCACGTGTATGCCAACACCGGCCAGCCGGAGAAGGCGGGAGCGCTGTTTCGGGAAGTAACCAAGATCTCGACCGCCTCCGAGACCTATTACAACTACGCTTGCTTTCTGGCATCCCAGCAGCGCAATGCGGAGGCGCGCGAGTGGGCGCAGCGCCTGCTCGACAAGCGGCGGAATATGCCGGGATATTTGCGGCGGCGGGAGCGTCCTTGGTTCCGGAAGGCGAGTGGGCTGCTGAGCCGGGTGTGATTGGCTTGTGTCTACACAACCTGTGCCCTGCTAAACTCCCTTCGTGCCCCGCATCCTTTGCCTGGAGTGCACCAAATGTGGTGCAACGCTTTCTGCCGACCAGCCGCGCACCGTTTGTCCTAAAGACGGCGGCGTCCTCTACGTCCGCTACGATCTTGCCGCATTAAAGAACAACTTCAAGCCTGCTTCGCTAGCCGCACGTGCGCCTACTATGTGGCGCTACGCCGAAGTTCTTCCCGACGCCGAGCCGGTCTCTCTTGGGGAAGGCTTTACTCCCTGTTCTGGCCAGCCGGGAATTCGCAAATGTCTATATTAAGGATGAAGGCCTGAATCCGACGGGCACATTCAAAGCTCGCGGACTGTCGGCTGCCGTGACCATGGCCAAGGCCTATGGGCTGAAAAAGCTGGCCATTCCATCGGCGGGTAATGCAGCCAGCGCGCTGGCGGCTTACTGCTGCAGCCGCGGGTTTAGAGGCCCACATATTCATGCCCAAAGACGTCCCGCTAGCCAATCGCGTAGAGTGCGAAAGCTATGGCGCACACGTGACTCTGGTCGACGGATTGATCAGCGATTGCGCCCGCATGGTTGCAGAGCGCAAAGAGCAAGAAGGCTGGTTCGACGTTACTACCCTCAAAGAGCCTTTCCGCTTAGAAGGCAAAAAAACCATGGGCTACGAAGTTGGCGAGCAGTTGGGATGGCAGTTGCCTCAGGGCATCATTTATCCCACCGGCGGAGGCGTGGGCCTGATCGGCATGTGGAAGGCCTTCGACGAAATGGAGCGACTGGGCTGGATCGGCAGGGAACGCCCCAAGATGGTGTGTGTCCAAGCAGCAGGTTGCGCGCCTATTGTGAAAGCATGGGATGAGGGCAAGCCGGGTTCCGAATTCTGGCCGAACGCGACCACAATTGCCGCCGGCCTGAGAGTCCCGAAGGCTTATGGCGACTACCTGATCCTGGATATTCTAAAGAAGAGCCACGGCATCGCGCTGGCCGTCAGCGATGCTGAGATCATGGATGCGTTGCAGCGCTGGGCCCGGGTGGAAGGGGTTTTCGCTGCGCCGGAAGGTGCGGCATCGTTGGCCGCGTATCGCAAGCTGCGCGCCAGCGGATTTTTCTCCGCCGAAGACACGGTCGTGCTCTTCAACACTGGCTCAGGACTGAAATATCTCGACGTCATCGATGGATACGGCAAGTCCGCCAAGCCTCCAGCCTCGCGCCAGATCGGCGGAATCATTGGACCGTATTAGCCATCAGCCGTCCGCCCTCAGCCATCAGGAAAATCAATTGCCTTCGGATGCGATTTTCCTGACGGCTGATGGCTGACGGCTAAGCGCTGCCTTCGTGCTACATTTCCTTCAGCGCTCTCGCTCCATATCCCATGGAACCGCGTCTCATCCTCGTCAATCTGCTGATCAAGCTGGGCGTCGCCGCGTCCGCGGCCAGCATTCTGGGGAGCTCGGTCGAGTTCAAGTCGCTGCTGTTCCGCGAGGAGCGCACGCTTGCCCAGAAGATCTACCTGGTGCTGTGGATTGGCTTTCCGATCGCTTTAGGCGTGTGGATTCGCTTCATCCAAAAAAGCTTCTTCGCCGGCGACCTCTCGTTTGAAACCACCATTCTCCTGGGAGTGATTGGGGGACGATTTACCGGCATGCTTGGCGGGGCGTTGCTATCCCCGCCGGCGCTGCTTGCACGGCGAGTGGGCCACCCTGCCCTTTGTGCTGCTTTGCGGATTGCTCGCCGGCCAGCTACGCGAACGCGACCCCGACCGCGAAGAAATCTGGTCGTTTTCGCCGTTTGTCGATCTCAGCATCTACCGCTGGTTCCGGCGCAATCTGCCCCGGCCCCGCCCCTTCGAATGGCAGACGATTTTCTTCGTTCACCATTCGTGGCTCTGCGCTTTCTGCAAACCGAGATGCACCGGCTTCCCGGTCACGCCACCTTCAGCCTGGAAAGCCCGACCTGGTGGGTAGGGGTGCTCATCTATGCCACTTCGATCATGGTGATCGGCATTGAACTCAAGATCTGGAACAGCGTTCGCATGCAGATCAAGCTGGAGGAGCAGGAGCGCCTGCTGCTGCACGCGCGCATGGAAGCGCTGCAAAATCAGATCAATCCGCACTTCCTGTTCAACACGCTGAATTCGGTTTCCTCGCTGGTGCGCTTCGATCCGGACACTGCGCGGCAGATGATCATCAAGCTGGCCAACATTCTGCGGCGCCTGTTGCACAGCAGCGACGCGTTCGTTCCGCTGCGCGAAGAGCTGGAATTCATCGACGACTATCTGGACATCGAAGTCGTCCGCTTTGGCCGGGACAAGCTGCACGTGCTCAAGGAACTCGCTCCCGACTCGCTCGACACGATGGTGCCGAGCATGCTGTTGCAGCCGCTGGTGGAGAACTCGCATCAAGCACGGCCTGTCGTCGAAGATCGAGGGGGGCAGCATTCATTTGCGCAGCCGGCTCGCGGATTCCCATCTGATCGTTGAAGTCGAGGATGATGGCGTGGGCATGGGATCGGCGAACCTGCTGGAAAAGCCCACCGGGCTGGGCGGAACCGGGATCGGCATGGCCAACGTGGCGGAGCGGCTGAAGGTGCTGTACGGAGAAACCGCCCGCATGACCATTGACAGCCAGGGCGGGAAGGGAACTCTGGTGCGCCTGCGGTTGCCTGTCCTGGAGAGCGAAGGCGCGATTCCCGCGGCGCTCTATGAAGATCGCTCCAGTACCCGCCGGTAGAAGTCCTCATACTGCGGAATGATCATGCTGGCGCAGAAACGCGATTTGGCTACCGCCCGGCAAGCGCGGCCCATCGCGCGCAGGCGACTCTCGTCGCTCAACAATTCGATGGCGTAGCGGGCCATCGTCTCGACGTCTCCCACATCCGCCATATAGCCGCTCTTGCCGTGCTCGATTACCTCAGGCACACCGCCGACCCGGGTGGCGATGGGCACGACTTCGCAGGCCATGCCTTCGAGCGCCGCCAGCCCGAATGACTCCAGTTCGCTCGGCAACAGCAAGACGTCCGCCATCGCCAGCTTCTCGTGGATCTGGTCCTGTTTGCCGAGGAAGAGCACGTCGTCGTGAATCCCTTTCTGTACTGCCAGCCACTCCGCGCGCGAGCGATCCGGGCCGTCGCCGATCAGCAGCAGTTTGGAAGGAACTTTCTTGCGCACGCGATCGAAGATTTCAACCGTGTCCGTCACTCGCTTCACCGGGCGAAAATTCGACAGGTGCACCAGAATGCGTTCGCCGTTCGGGGCATACTCCGCCCGCCGCGCGTTGGCTTGGGGATCGCGAATGTACAAGTCGCAGTTCACAAAATTGTGAATCACCTGGATGTGATTCTTAATGTCGAACTCACGCAGCGTGCGCTCGCGGAGGTAGTCCGAAATCGCGGTGACCCCGTCGCTCTGCTCGATGGAAAAGCGGGTAATTGGCAAATAAGAACGGTCCTGTCCGACCAGCGTGATGTCCGTTCCATGCAGAGTGGTCACAAAGGGCAGTTTGCGCGGGTGAGGTCCGGAAGCCAGCATCTGTCGAGCCAGCAACGCGCTCACCGAATGCGGAATGGCATAGTGCACATGCAGCAGATCGAGTTCGTAAAGCTCTGAGACTTCCGCCATGCGCGTGGCCAAAGCCAAGTCGTAGGGAGGATAGTCGAACAATGGATAGCGCGAAACTTCGACCTCATGGTAGTGAATGTTGGGCTGCGGGCCAGTCAGGCGGATGGGCTGGGCATAGGAGATAAAGTGAATTTCGTGGCCGCGTTGAGCCAGTTCCAGCCCCAATTCAGTAGCCACCACGCCGCTGCCGCCGTAAGTCGGATAGCAGGTGATCCCGATCTTCATTCGCAGTCCTCCCTGAGGCTCGGTCCTCCACATTCGATGGCCGTTGGGAGGGTGGGATTCAGATTTTACTGGGAAGAAGCCGCTTCCGGGGCTTGATCAACGATGATCAGCCTCGACCGTAGCCATGCCATTGAAATACTCAATTTTTACGACTTCTCCGAGCGCAGGCGTCGCGTCCAAGAGGTTTTTGGGATGCGCAACAGCGATCGTTGCCGAGATGCGCTGCACTACGTGCTCGGGACCAATCCAGATCGTCTTCCCCCGGTAGATTCCGCCGTGAGTCGAGGGCAGGCGAGTGGTGGCGCTCTTCTCGAGGATGAGTCGCACATGCTCGGCGGCATCGTCCAGGGCGGCATTGCGTGCAGGCTTTGCCAGTTGCGGCGGGCCGCTGCTGACCGCCTCCTGGTAGAACTTGTCCTTGAATGTAGCCAGGCGATACTGCACCAGCGCGGCGTTCACCGCTCCGACCAGTTGTTCCTTGTCGCAAGGCTTGGTCAGGAACCGGAAAATGTTGCCCTCATTCACGGCCTTTACCGCAGTTTGTACGTCGGAGTCGCCGGTCAGCATGATGCGCATTACGCCCGGGAATTTGATGGTCACTTTGGAGAGCAGCTGGGCGCCCGTCATGTGCGGCATACGCATGTCTGCTACCACCACAGCAAAGGGACCGCCGCTTTCCAGTTTCGTGAGAGCGTCGGCGCCACTGGCCGCGACTTCGAGCTCAAAGTCGTTGCGCAGCATCCGCTGGTAGCTCTCCAGGACGGCGGGTTCATCGTCGACAAAAAGAATTCTCTCTGCCATTTGCCGGTACCGGACGAAGCCGGGCCTTCACGCCCTCAGACGGTTCCTGGAACAAGATGCCCGCAAACGTGATATCGGCGGCACGTGGAGTTTCTTTAGGTCGAAGAAGCGGATTGAGGAGCCTTGGCTTAAGGAGCACCCTCGGCAAGGGCGGCCTGGCCGCTCTGTTTGGCGAGAACTCTTTGTAGGCGTTCTCTGAGTTGGTCGTCCAAGCCGGTGAACTCGATTCCCATGCCTACGCCCGGATCGCTTGCCCGGACGACTCCGGTGGTGGTAACCCGCTCGCCTTCGATCCAGAGCACGACCCCAAAGTGAGTCCCCAAGGGTGGTGGCACGAGAGTCTCTACATAGCACCCCCAACCACTGATGTCGGCGCTATTGGTTAGCATTGGGGCGCTCCCCTGACGATCCGGGCGCAACTCCAGCGGGAAGCGGACTTTGAGCCGGGGGAAGCGGCGCTTGTTATGGCTGGTGGAGGTAATAGATGCTTGGGGGGCAGCCAGATTTTGCTCCCAGGGACAGTGCTGGCCTTCCAGCAATTGCACTTCGGCGTAGATTCTCTGCGGCAGGGCGCCATCGCTCACGCGCAGAACGCGGCAGCGGGCTTTCTTATCGGCGTACTGCACGCCGATCACATCTTCCGGCTCCAGGGGATGCTCGACGTTAACGAGTAAAGCGCCGGTACCGCTGAGGTGGCGGGCGTAAACATTCTGGAAAAAAGCGCGGCCGCCCGCCATCCCCCACACGCGAACCAAAATATCGGCGATGTCGGATTCTGACCTGGTTTCCATGACCCGATGGGTCTGCCCTCCGCCAACGGCGGAAAGCTCAATCATAACCCGCACCTGCCCTTGATTCAGGGTGAATATTGCCTGGGTAGGGGCAAGGGTTGACCGAAAGGCCAGCGCCTCGTGTTCCTGTCTCTAATTTCCGTTTGCGCGGATGGCCGACAGGCTCCGCTTCCCGAAACCCAGATGGACTCGTCTAATTCATCTGCTAAAGGTCCCGGAAGGAAATCAACTCAACCCTGGCTTTGGCCAACAGATCACGAGTATGAGGAGAAAGCAGCACTTGCAACTCCTGCGCCCGCGATTCCCGCAGGCGAGTCTTCACCTGCTGCAGTTGCCCGTCCACGTAGCCGGGATGGCAGACAAACTCCCAGGTGCCTTCTGGAATATGCTCGACGATCCACGCGAATAGCCGGTCATCCAGCGCCCCAGTAGCGACAACGCCCAGCGTACCGTCCGGCGCGAGAATGCCAGCATCTCTTACCACCCGCTTGAACTGCTGCGCCCAGCCCTGCAGCGTGGCGGAAGCCAGCCAGCGACGGCCCAAACCTGGCCATCGCGCCAACAGGCCCCACTGCACCGGCCCAAATGGATTGCGCAGCGCGCGCACCTTGCAGGTGGCGGCTGCTCGCAAAAGAGGTTGCAAGACCCGAGGGAACAGATGAGTGTGTTTGTGCGTGTCCAGGTGGGAAACCGCGATGCCCGCCGATTGCAGGCGGCGAATTTGCGCGACGGCTTCGGCCTCGATTTCTTCGGGAGCCAAACACCGGCGGATCGCCGCCCAGGCAAAAGTGCTCCAATCTTCGCGGAAAGCAGCTTCACGGAAACGGCCGTCGTTGCTGTTCGGCCTGCCCATCAGGCTGGGAACTTGTGAGGAACTGAGAAGCGGCAAGCCGTCGGCCAGCACGATGTGGCATCCGACGCTCAGCCGTGGCGCCGCACCCGCGCGCCGCACCGCATCCTCAAACTCCCGGCCATTAGCCATCAATGTGGCCGAGGTAACAACCCCGCGCTCGTGAGCCTCCAAAATAGCGCGATTCACGCCCTCCGTAAGGCCAAAGTCGTCGGCATTGATGATTAGGCGGCGCACGGCGCCAGTCTAGCAGGGCGGCATAGTGTTTGGCGGCTAGAGGGCGTCGATTTGTCCGGTCTCTGCGCCCTCTGCGGATGTCCTCGGCGATCTCAGCGCTTCAAGATATTAGCGGGATGTCAGAACAAAATCTCAAATCGCGGAGATCGCGGAGAACATCTGCGGAGCACGCGGAGAAAAGCCAATACGGCAGACCGCTACCCAGCGCTGAGCTTCCCCGAACGTCACCCATGATTTAGCATGGAACCCGGAGGGGCGGTTAGCTCAGTTGGTTAGAGCGCCTGCCTTACAAGCAGGAGGTCGCAGGTTCGAGTCCTGCACTGCCCACCAGTTATCGGGATAGACGTTGTACTCGGCGTGGTTCCGCGTTTTTGGCTTTAAACTTCCGGACCATCTATTTGTGAACTTGTGCAGTCTGCCCGGCAACATCGATTGCTTGCACCACTGATAGTTCCATCTGATCAGGCTCCAGCTTCGGATCCGGAGGCAAGACGACAGAGACTTTGCTTTTGAGTTCGCTCTTCAATCGTGCCAACCGGCGGCGGGTGACCGCTGGGTCGGTTTTCGGGGAAGCCGTCAGTTCAAAGCTAACGTCCGAACGAGGCTGCCAGGTTTTCGCCAACTTCCTCAACTGCACCAAGTCACGGCTCATTGGATTTCTGGAGCCTGGACGGAAATTCAGAGTGACCGGCTCCTCCGTCGTAAGCATTCCCATAAGGTGGACCGGGGAAGCAACGCGCTCGGCCAGGGCGGCAGCGGCCACGGACCATCCGGCGACATCGGTGACTGCCGACTGACGGCCCGTGATTTGGACAGCGATCCCGTCATTCTCCCGCGCGATAGACTCCACCGCCGGAGAATCTATCTTCATAGGAGCCAGCAGCGGAACCAGCATTTGCTCGATGTGTTGCTGAAGATCGGCAAGAATGGCGCCGGGCGCTTCTTTCGCTTCTGTGGCGGCCAAGGGACGCACCACGCCGGCCGCGAGGTAGTCCTGGCCGGAGGAACGCGGCGGCGCGATTTGCGGCTCGTTCTTAGCTAGCTGCAACTGCTCCAGATGCAATTCAACCGTGCGTCCGAGACGGGAAGAAATAGCCGCCTGCATTTCTTTGACTTCTTCCGGCTTGATGAAGACAGCAGTGCGTACAGTTGCTTCCACGGAAAAGGCCTTGCCGGTCCGCTGCAGATCGAAACTCGCAAGCTGGGCCTTGCCCTTGTGATCCAGATTTTCCTTCAGGCTGCTGGCAATTTCCTTCCGCAGGGCAACCTGTTGTGCCGCCCCGACCAGAGTCTGCATGAGCGGAATGGAAAGCACGATGAGAACCGACCACGCGATCAACACGCGATAGCGAAAAAGGATGTGGCGTCCCGCGCCCTGGGGCTCCTGACGGGCACGGAAGCCAACCAGGTAGAAAACGATGTTGGCGCTGATAACGATGGCTACGAGGTTGGTAAAGAACAGAAGGAACGCGCCGCGCGTAATGCTCCATTGGTGGGTGCTGATCCCGTAACCAACGGTCGCGAGCGGCGGCATGACTGCCACTGCGATCGCAACCCCCGGGATAATCGTCAACCCGCCTTGCCGGGAGCACAGCGCCAGAGTTCCGGCGAAGCCTGAAAATATGGCAATCAGCAGGTCCATCAAGTTCGGGTTGGTGCGGGCCAGAATTTCCGGGGTCACCACCTTTAGGGGAATGAGCCAGGTGGCCACTGCCGCGATGATGATGGTCTCCAGAACGCTGAGACCCAGGTTGCGCAGTGCTTTTTTCGACAAGGACCAATCGGCGGAGGTCAGCGCCAGGCCGCAGGAGAGGATCGGCCCCATCAGCGGCGAGATCAGCATGGCGCCGATAATCACCGCCGGACTGTTTTCCAGCAATCCTAAGAGCGCGATGAGGCACGCCATGACCAGCATCAGGAAGTAGTTGAGGTTGAACTGGCGGTTTTCGTAAATGTCGCGATAAATATCCGGCAGGCTGCGAAAAGAAGAATGGTGAGGATTGGCGGGAGCGGAATCTGCGAGGGTGGGGGTAGGGGTGGTCACGGACTTATCCGCTTACGGCGGATTCCATCGGGGCCTTCTATCCGGCTCTCATGAGAACGGCATTGTACATTGGACCAGTCTCGCTCGGTCCCGCGCAACCTCCCTAAGTAAGAACCTGGATAGTGGCGCTTTCCCCGGCTATTTTTCCTTGAACTCCGTCCAAGCGCCTGTGTTGCCGTAGTAAATCCGCATGTTGCACTGCTTGGGAGCAATATGGCCAAAGGCGACTTTGGCTTGCTCCACCGCCTGGGACAGGTGTCCAATTTCGAGAGGCACTCGCGCCAGATCCTGCGCCGCGTCGTACTTGGTGCCGGCAGTTACAGTTTTGTTGATGATCAACGTCCAGTTGTGCTTGTCGGGAATTACATACATGCTGTAAGCGCCCACCGGAAGTTCTGAACCGCCAATCGATACTTCACTCTGAGTGAACAAGTACATGGGTGGACCGCTCGCCGGCCATAACTCGTTTAGCGGCAAGCGCGCCTTGGCATCGGTTTCCACAGGAACATAACGGACACTTATCTCTGTTCCATCCTGAAAGGTGCAGGCGCCAGTTACAGTGGCGGGATCGGCCGTTGCTTGCTGGGCTAACACATAGTGGGCTGAACTGAGCAGTACAATAAGCATCGTAAGCGAACGCATTGTTTCCCTCCCCATAAGGCAGTACAGCGAACGCCGGATCGCGGTATTTACAGTGATCAAGGTACCGACTTCGGCCAAGTAGAGAATACTCCAACCGATCATACCGCCTTCAGAACTGGGTTGGCGATGGCGATTATTCCAATCGGTTTACTCGTTACGGGTTCGCGAAATGCGAAGCAACGCCAACCCGGTTGCCGGGACTCATCATATAAGCTCAGCCGTCAATTAGAATTCCCGATCGTGCGCCGCTCAAACTTTATGCTTGACATTTTCTCTAAGCTATTGATAAAATAAGACTTAATGCAACCCAACCTAAAGTCCATGATGGTGTTGCTGCTCCTGCTGGTGGTTGCGGCGGTGTTCCTCGCGCCCTCCGTGGACTTGGAGCCGACCGCCCTCCGGGCCTCCCAGGCGGCTCAGGCGTTGCAAGCAACACTGATCTCTACGGCGCTCGTATTCAGCGGCCTATTTGGCATCGCTGGTTTCTTCTTTGCTCGCCGCACCCTCGACTCTCATCTTACGAATTACGACGATCTGCTGGTTCTCAACTGCACCCGCCTCTGCTAGACCCTCGCACTCGATTCAAGCACGGTTAGTTCGCGCGGCGCCCAGTGCCGCATTCTCCAACGACCGGTTGTTCTCTATTCGCTTTGCTTGGAGGTGGCGATGCAGACAGTGGAAACGAATCTCGCTCTGGAACGATTTTTCGCAAAGCTGGATGGCTGTCATTGCGGAGCTTTGGTCCTTGATTATGACGGAACACTTGCGCCTTTTGCGAAAGACCGCCTCTGCGCATTCCCGTATCCCGGAGTGAGCCAGGCGCTGTTCCGGATCATGAGAAGCGGGCTCACGCGAGTAGTTATCGTGAGCGGACGTCCCGCGTCAGAACTGGTGCCGCTGCTGGGAATTTTCCCGTGTCCCGAAGTATGGGGCCTGCATGGACTAGAGCGCCTGCTGCCGGACGGTGATTGCAGGACCTCCCCACTTTCCGAACCCGATCTCCAGATTCTTGCCGAGGCAAGGGCGTGGCTCGAGTCTCAAGGACTACGCCATTTGGCCGAGTTCAAGACCGGAAGCATTGCTGTCCACTGGCGGGGCCTTTCCTCTCGGGATGCCGCGGACATCGCCGAGCAGGTGCGCAAAGGATGGGAACGATTAGCCGCCAACAGCCGCATGACGCTGCTGGACTTCGATGGCGGAATCGAAATCCGGCTCAACGGACGCAATAAGGGGCATGCAGTTCGCACAATTCTGGAAGAGCTAGATCCAGGCGTCCCCGTTGCTTACCTGGGCGACGACCGCACTGATGAAGATGCGTTCGCTGCGCTCAGAGAGTCACCTCAAGCACTGACCGTCCTGGTTCGTCCGGAGTGGAGAGAAACCGAGGCGGAAACGTGGATCAAGCCGCCTCACGAACTCCTGGAGTTCCTGAACTGCTGGCTGAACTGTTGCGGAGGTGTGAGATGACATCGGACAATCGTCTTATCTTTGTCTCCAACCGTTTGCCGGTAACCATCGCCGAGGGGCCGCAAGGCCCGGAACTCAGGCCTAGCTCGGGCGGCCTGGTCACCGCCTTGCGCCCGCTCCTGCACGAGCGGAAGGGTTTTTGGGTCGGCGGGATGGGAACAGAATGCAGACCGGAATTCGCGGAACTCTTTACCCGAACCCCATACGAAGAGGGCCGGCTGGTACCGGTTCTACTCACCGAGGAGGAGAGGAAGAATTTCTATTGCGGTTTTTCCAACGAAATCGTGTGGCCACTGTTCCACGATCTGCAATCGCGGTGCAATTTCGATCCCGCCTACTGGAAGGCTTACGTTGCGGTGAACCAAAAATTCGCCGAGGCAGTGGCCAAGATCGCCACCGACGACGCCATCGTCTGGGTGCACGATTACCACCTCATGTTGCTGGGAAGTATGCTGCGAAAACTTGGGGTATTGTCAAAGCTTGCGTTCTTCCAGCATATTCCGTTTCCTCCGGCCGACATATTTGAAAAGCTGCCGTGGCGCAGCGAGATTCTGCGCGCCTTGTTCGACTTTGACGTGATCGGATTCCAAACCGATCGTGACCAGAGAAATTTTGCCGGTTGCGTCCGCCGCCTCCTGCCGGAAATCGAGCTGCATCGGACCGCGGACCAACTGATTGCCAATCTGGCGGATCATACCGCCGCAGTCGGAACCTTTCCCGTTGGAATCGATTTTGAGGAGTTCGCCGGCCAGGCGAGCCTCCCCGACGTGCGCGAGCGGGCTGCGGAAATTCGACGCGACGTGGCTGGCTGCCAAATCGTGCTCGGAGTGGACCGTCTCGACTATACCAAGGGCATTCCTGAGCGCCTGCGCGCGTTCCAACACTTTCTCGAAGCCAAGCCGGAATTGCATCAGAAGATCGTTCTGGTTCAAGTCGTGGTCCCGAGCCGGGAAGACATTCCGAAGTATCAGGAATTGAAGCTCGATGTCGAACGCCTGGTCAGCCGCATCAATGGGGAGTTTGGAAGGCCCGCATGGGTTCCGGTGCACTACATTCACCGTCACTTGGAGCGCTTCGAACTCCTGGCTTTGTACCGGGCCGCTGACATAGCGCTTATTACCCCTTTAAAGGACGGTATGAATCTGGTTGCTAAGGAATTCTGCGCGGCGCAAGATGGAGATGAAGGAGTTCTCATCCTGAGCGAGTTTGCCGGTGCGGCCGACCAGCTTCGCAATGGCGCGGCTCTGGTGAATCCTTACGACATTGAGAAAGTAGCCGAGGCCATTCATCGGGCGTACAGCATGAGCCCCAAGCAACGAAAGCAGCAAATGCGAAAACTCCGCCGCAAGATCCGCAAAGAAAATGTCTTTCGCTGGTGCGAGCGCTTCTGTGTGGGACTCGAACATACGGCCTCACGGATCGAGGCGGCAAAGGACCAGGTTGGCCACCCCGAAGCGCAGGGAGCAAGGATATTGGCTGCACGGTTTGCAGCGTCGGTCGGCCTGTAACCCACAATCACGATGTTCTTGCGAAAGGAGTCACTGACAACCGGCGGCTGTGACAGAAAAGCAACAACTCGAGGAAAAGGTCTATCAGTTCATCCTTGATCAGGTTGAGAGTGTTCCGCACCTGGAGGCGCTGCTCCTGCTATGGAACAGCCGGCCCCAACCGTGGACGGTGGAGAATCTTGCGCGTCGGCTCTATGTTTCGACTGAGGTGGTCGGTAGCCTTCTGCAGGACTTAGAACGGCGGCGCCTTATCGTCTTGGAGAGTGGGCCCCCGCAGGGGTATCGTTATGCCTCGGAATCGACCGAAAAGGATGAACTCATTGCCGCAGTAGACGGAACCTATCGCCGCGAAGTCGTCCGCATCTCTACTATGATCCACTCCAAGCCGTCGTCATCCGTGCGAGAATTCGCCCGCGCCTTCCGCTTTACCAAGGAGCGGGAATAACATGGGAGCCACGGTCTATGTAATCGGCGTGCTCACCAGCTTGGCATGTGCGGTCCTGCTTCTGCGTGGGTACGTTCGGGGAAGAAAGAAACTTCTGCTCTGGAGCGGCCTCTGCTTTGCGGGCCTGGCGGTTTCGAATTTCCTCATATTCGTAGATCTCATACTGGTGCCCCAGGTAAATCTTTATCTTTACCGGTTGGCGACGGCCGTGATTGCAATGTTGATCCTTCTGTTCGGCTTGATTTGGGAGAGCGACTGACCATGATCGAAGGATTTTTGCTCGGAGTGGTCGCCACGGCTTCGGCCACGGCAGCCTTGTTCTTCCTCAAATTTTGGATGAAGAGCCGCGATGTGTTCTTTCTCGCTTTCGCCACATTTTTCCTGGCCGAAGCGTTCATTCGCCTCGTGGTGCTGTTCTTCGCCCGGCCCAACGAAGGAAGTCCGTGGATTTATCTGATCCGTCTTTTTGCGCTTATCCTGATCCTGGCCGCCATTCTGAAGAAAAACTTTGGCGGGCCGGTGCGCTCATAGCCGATGACGCCCGATTCTGCTGTCGAGTTCTTGATATGGCTATTGATCGCAGCTTCCATTATTGCTGTGGTTGCGGCGCGCCTGCGCGTCCCATATACGGTTGCCTTGGTGGTTGGAGGCCTCGTCCTCGGCTCGATCCATCTGCCCATCATCGACATCCTGGACAGCAATAAGCCTGATTGGCTGACGCCCGGTATCACGCTGGTTATCTTCCTTCCCGCGCTGCTGTTCGAAGGCAGCCTCAAGCTCCAGTTCCGGCAACTCCGGCAGAACTCTTCGCCGATTTTGCTCCTGGCGACTGTCGGGGTGCTCGCGGCGACCCTGATTACCGGCTTTGCCGCACACTCGGTCCTCGGGCTCCCCGTGCTGGTTGGACTAGTGTTCGGCTCCATCACCGCCGCCACAGACCCAATCTCTGTACTCTCCATCTTCAAGGAGGTGACCGTTCCCAAGAGGCTCTCCGTCATTGTCGAAGGCGAAAGCTTGTTCAACGATGGAACCGCGGCGGTGCTCTACGGAATTCTGGTGGCCGGAGTCGCCTCGGGAACCCTGGGTATCTGGGGCGGCATTCAAAGCTTCTTCGTCGAAGTGCTGGGTGGGGTCGGGGTCGGGCTCGCCCTGGGCTACCTATTCAGCAAACTCACGGAGAGAATTGACGAGCCTCAGATCGAGATCACCCTCACTACGGTTTTAGCCTACAGCTCTTATCTGGTTGCCAGATCGCTGCATTTGTCCGGTGTCATCGCAACCGTCTCGGCGGGGATCATGATCGGGAATCTTGGCGCCAAAGTAGGCATGAGCGCACGCACCCGCCTTGCGCTGTGGTCCTTTTGGGAATATCTCTCATTCGTCATCAACTCGCTCGTTTTTCTTCTCATTGGGTTGGAGGTCCGCCTCGGAATTTTGGTACATAACTGGCGCGCGACCTTGCTGGCCATCGGAGCCGTAGTCCTGGGCCGAATTCTCTCGGTCTACGCTTTGGTTCCGATCAGCAATCTGTTCAGCACGCGGATTGCGTTTCGCTGGCAACACATTTTAGTAGGCGGGGGCATTCGCGGGGCTCTCTCCCTGGCTCTGGCGCTCAGTCTCAGTACGGCCTTCCCGCATCGCGAGCAGATTCTGGCCATGACGTTTGCGGTTGTGGCTTTCACCATCGTCGTCCAGGGACTTGCTATTAAACCCTTGCTGCGGGTGCTGGGGATGAGCACCGCCGAAGAAGGCGACTATGAACGGGCCCGCGTACGCCAGATCTCGATCTCCTCGGCCCAATCGGAGCTGGAAACGCTGCTGCGGACCCATGCCGTATCCACGCCCGCTTATGAGCAGCTCCGCCGCGAGCTTGATACTAGACTCGCGCGGGTTAAGGACGAAGTCGCTGAACTCTACGGCAGAGATCAAACGCGAATTTTCCCGGAGCTGCAAATGGCCAGGATGAAGTTGATCGCCGCGGAAAAGAGTTCTATCGAGCAGGCCGTACATGACGGTGTGATTTCGCCGCAAACCGCGATCAAGATGATCGACGACGCCGATCGGGAGTTGGATAATCTCACCAGCCCGAAGGACTGACTGCCAAAACCTTTATTCCTCAGGCCGGACCCGACTATTCCTCTGATCCGAGACCGGAGCCGGCGAGATATGCGTCGAAGGGGCCAAAGCCGCCGACAACGGCTCAGAAATCGACCTAACATGGAGGTCGCGCTGGGGGAACGGAATTTCGATCGCCTCTCTTCGAAAGGCTTCGAAAATCGCGAAATAGAGATCGCTTTTTAGGACACCAGGAGTTCGTACTTGCTGGATGGTCCACACCCGAAGCTCGAAATTGAGTGAGCTGTCTCCAAACTCGAGAAAAATGACCTCGGGACTGGGCTCCGCGAGAACATCAGCATGGTTCCGCGCAACCGCAAGGATGATTTCTCGCACATGCTTAGGATCGCAATCGTACGAGACTCCTACCGGAAGCGAGATTCGGACCTGCCGGTCGTTGGCCGTCCAATTGGTAACGCGCTGGTTGATGAACTCGGAGTTGGGAACGATAATCACCACGTTTTCGTTGGTTCGGATCCACGTGCTGCGGCCCCGCAATCGAACTACGTCGCCAGACGTGGTGCCTACATCAATACGGTCTCCCAATTTGATGGGCTGTTCCAGCAATAAAATCAATCCTGCGACGAAATTGCTGACGATTGCCTGCAGTCCCAGTCCGACGCCGATTCCGAGCGCTCCGCCGAGCACGACAAGACTGCTTAGATTCAGGCCCAGAGATTGCAGACCGACAATGAGCCCAAGAACAAACACCAGGTACGAGGTCACTCTGGCGACGGCATATTGCTGTCCGATTTCGAGAGGCAGATAGGTAAGGACTCTCTTTTGTAATAGCAGCAACGTGAAATGGGACGCGAGGGTCAGCACCACCAGGAAAATTGCAGTTTTAAGCAGGAAGAAAAATGTAATGGGCAGCCCGCCCACATCGAACAAGGGTCGAAACAGAAAGTGCTGCAATCGTACACCGGCATTCCCCAGGGCGGGCGCATACCAGTTTCCCAGCACCACGACCGCGACCAGGATCAACAGCGAAAGGGACAGAAACGTGATTAGCCAGAACCGGGATATTTTCATCGCAGGCCCTCCTTGCCCGTGCACCATGCGTCATGGCGTTTTGTTTCGTGCCTGTTTGACAAGAGTGTCTCACAAGCAAATGGCGAGCAGCGTTTGCGTCCGAGTATCTCAATCATCAGAAGCAGTTTCGTTGGTTTGATCAAGTGCTGGACCTTTCGCGTTTCCTGAGAAGCTGTTACGATGAATTCGGTTGCAGGGAGTCCTGCCGGTTTCTTGCCAGCGGTTTGCGGCCGGTTAGAGCAGGACTGTGCAATCCCGATTCGCCGCGGTTAAACGCTGCACGATGATACGGAGTCGCGCAGAACCGCATGAACACTGGCGATTGCGCATCTGGTTGATTTGGCGAGAGGGGACGTAGTTCAGTTGGTTAGAACGCTGCCCTGTCACGGCAGAGGCCGCGGGTTCGAGTCCCGTCGTCCCCGCCATTCTTTCCAAACGGTTAGACAATATTTTTTGAAATCTAAAGAGGGTGGAGAGGGGGCGTTTCTGCCCCCTTTTTTGCAGCCCTTTTTGCTGTCAGGGCCTTTGCCGTGTAGATGGCGAAGATTTCGCGGCGCTCATGAGGAACGTTTGTTTTTAGACTCCAGTACTTCCGGGTTCACGACATTTATCGGCTTGCCTGCGCAGTAGGAAACGATTTGCTCGAAGATGTCGGCGAACTGAATTTCGTATTCATCGCGAGAAACGTATCCGATGTGCGGCGTGCATACGACGTTTTCCATCGCAATCAGCGGATGGCGCGCTTCCAAAGCCGGCTCTTCTTCAAAAACGTCGATTGCAAAGGGCACGTTTTGCGCCCCTTTTTCCGCTGATTTTCTGACGCTCCGCGCTGGTGTGGCTAAGTCCATTTTTTTTATATGCCTTGACGAGCATATGCCAAGTGGAGTATATCAAAAGAGTGGAATCTGTTTTCGACATTATTGCGGAGCCGAACCGCCGCGCGATATTGAGCCTCCTAGTCTCGTCACAACAGTCGGTGGGAGAGATCGAGCGTCAACTTCATATGCCGCAGCCGACCGTGTCCAAGCACCTGCGGGTGCTGCGCGAGGCCGGTTTCGTGGAATCCACGGTGGACGCGCAGCGCCGTCTCTACCGGCTGAAACCTAAACCACTTCAAGAGGTCGATGCCTGGCTGGCTCAGTTTCGCCGGTTCTGGTCCGCTCACGTGGATGCCCTCGAACGCCACCTCGACCGTATGGATCAACTAACCCAGACGAAAGGGAAGACAGGAAGAGGACGACGCGGCCCAAACCGCGAAAGTGGCAAAGGAGAAACGAAATGAAAATCAAACTGACCAGTGTGTACGTCGACGACCAGGAGAAGGCCGTGCGCTTCTATACCGAAGTGTTGGGCTTCGTGAAGAAAAACGATTTCAGCAACGGACCATATCGCTGGCTGACCGTGGCCTCGCCCGAGGAGCCGGACGGCACGGAGCTGCAGCTGGCACTCAACAACAATCCGGCAGCCAAAGCCTACCAGCAGGCCTTGTTTCAGCAAAGCCAACCCGCGGCCATGTTCTTCACCGACGACGTGCAGGCGGATTACGAGCGTATGAAAGGGCGCGGCGCCGAGTTCACCATGCCGCCAAAGGACGTGACCGCCTCCAAGATCGCCATGCTGAAGGACACCTGTGGCAATCTTCTTCAGGTCACGCAGCTGATGCGCTGGTAGGGCGACCGTCAAGGAGCAGAAGATGAACGCTCGCGAGCACTATACACCGGGTCCCGCCAGCGGCGCGCGAATACAAAAAGACCGAGGACTAAACGGTAAAGAGAAGTGGACGCTCATTCTCGTCCGGGAACTGCGCCACCCGCCGGAAAAAGTCTGGCAGGCGCTAACCGACCCGGCGCATCTGCGCGAGTGGGCGCCCTTCGACGCCGATGGAAGCCTGGGCACGGCTGGAAGCACGGTGAAGCTCACCACGGTGGGAGCGCCCGCGCCGCGTATTACCGAAACAACAGTAAGGCGAGCCGATGCTCCCAAAGCGCTCGAGTACAACTGGGGTGGCTTCGATATGCGCTGGGAACTCGAAGCCTCGGGCGGCGGCACGCGCCTGACGCTGTGGACCAACATCGGTCATCGCTTCATCGCAATGGGTGCTGCTGGGTGGCACATTTGTTTCGATGTTCTGGATCACTTGCTCAGCGGAACTCCCATCGGCCGCATCGCCGGCCCGGAGGCCATGAACTTTCCTGGCTGGCACCGATTGAACACCGAATATGCCAAGCAGTTCGGCGTTGAAACGCCCAACTGGCCGCCTCAGGCGGCTCAGAAGTCGTGAATCGAGGGTGGACGTTTGTACAACCCAGCCTTCACCGGCTTCCACGCAAGCCAAAAGTGCTCTGCTTTCAGACGCCCTGATACACCCATCCCAAAAACGACTTGGGACTCTGAAAGGATTGCCCCCACTCCGCGTCGTAGCGGGCGGTTGGCTTGGCTGCGATCACCTCTTGCAAAGTCCTGCCCTGCTTTTTGAGCTTGGCGACTTTCTCGCGCGCCTCGGCGAGCACATCCCGAAACAGCGTGAGGTCGGCTTTTCCCCCGACTGCGCCGTGCCCTGGAATCACAATCGTGGTTGCGCTAACCTTCGTCAGGTTCGCTTCGGCTGCGCGAATCTGGCCGTCGATGCTGCCTCCGGTCGAGTAGTCGATAAAAGGATAGTTGCGATTCCAGAACGTGTCTCCGGTGTGCAGAACATCAGCCTCGGTAAAGTGTACTGAGATGTCCGAATCGGTATGAGCGGGGCCGTAGTACTTGAGTGCGAGAGTGGAGTCGTTAGCGTGCACCGTGTGCTCGTCCTGAAAAACAGTTGTGGGGATCGCTCCGGCGGGCGCGGCCGGAAAAGTGTACACCCAGCCCTCTACCCGCGTGTCCACCGAAAGACGCTTGCGCGTATTCTCGTGAGCCAAGATGCTGGCGCCCGCTTGGTGCACCCATTCGTTGCCGCCCGTGTGATCGAAGTGCCAGTGCGTGTTGATCAGTTGCTTGATGGGATCCGCATTGATGCTGACAAGGGCCGCCTCAACGTTCGGCCGCGCGGTGATGATTTCCGCATCCACCAGAAACTTTCCGTCCGGGCCGCTAAGAACGGCGATGTTCCCACCGGGACCAAGCAGGACGCTGATATTGCGCCGTAGCGCTTGCACCGTGATCTTGGCTGCGGCGGATTCCTTCAGGGCGATTCCAACCAGGCCTTCCTGCGCAAAAAGTCGGGGTGGAGCGAGACTCGCGGCCGCAACCGCGACACTCGAAATCAGAAACTGACGCCGCGAAACTTCGTTGGCTACTCTGGTGCTCATCGATTTGCTCCTGCACGGCTGTTGGAGGTGGACCGCATTTGCGCGATAAGTATAACCGGCCAATTTCACACATAGGACGGGGTAACCCATATACTCGGAGGCAGACGTTCCATCTGCTCCGCACCCATCGGATGAAGACAATCTGGTTTGTTCGCCGGTCCGAGTTTATGAACAAACGTCCCCACTCAAGCCAAGACTGGGCCCGAGTGGGGCCGCTCGTCCAATCCGGCGTTCGCTGAAATGGCGTTTCTTGCCCTTCACTAACGCTGCGGCTCAATCTCCGCGCATCTCCCCCCAAGGAAACACAAGGTCCCTCCACTCCGCAGATCATCGCCTTCGCGATGATCTGCTTCGGTCGAGATGACAGATTGCGAAGGGTTGCAGGTTACGCCGAGCGCAGCTAAAGTAGGTGCGAGAGTTGGAGCTGTGCATGAAAAAGCCCGGGGAATCTGCCTCCGCATTCATCTCTGCTTCTGCGTCGATCGACGCGAAGATCAAGGAACTCGGGGACTGGCGCGGGAAGACGCTGGCGACAGTTCGCAAAATCGTAAACGCCGCGGACCCGGAGATTGTCGAAGAGTGGAAGTGGGCCAAGGCGGCATCGCCGGGGACTCCGGTCTGGTCCCACGGCGGCATCGTCTGCACGGGAGAGACATACAAGAACGTCGTCAAGATGACATTTGCGAAGGGCGCCGCGTTGCCGGACCCTTCCGGTCTATTCAACTCCAGCCTCGAGGGGAATGTCAGGCGCGCCATCGACATCCACGAAGGCGAGAAGGTCGATGAGGCAGCCTTGAAGGATCTCATCCGCGCTGCCGTGGCGCTCAATCTCAAGGGCAAGAGCAAGCCGAAACCCCGGCGAACATCACCCCCCCTTCGACAAACTCAGAGCAGGCTCTAAGTTTGTAGGAACGCGAAATTTAGAATCGGGCCCCGGCGCTCAAAGCGAGAACTTGTATCCAATAGCCGATTTGCCGTCTCCCCTCGACATTAGTTTCCATAGATACTATATTAGTGTCCATGGAAACCAATGCGGGACATCCGCGCGGAAACAAGGGGATGCCCGGCCTTGAAGCCCATCTCGGATATTGGCTTCGCCGCGTTTCCAACCATGTGTCGGGCGAATTCGCGCGGGCTTTGCAGGCCCGGCGAGTCTCGGTCGCGGAGTGGGTGGCCCTGCGTCTGATTCGGCAACATGAGAAGCTGACGCCCGCGCAACTTGCGGACACGGTTGGTATGACACGCGGAGCCGTTTCCAAGATAGTGGAGAAGCTTGAAGCAAAAGGCTGGATAGCCCGAAGCACGAACCTGCAAGACAACCGCTCCCAATGGCTCTCGCTGACCCGGCAGGGGAGGTTTCTCCTCCCCAAGCTCGCGGAGCTGGCCGACAAAAATGACGACCATTTTTTCGGGTGTCTCGACAAAGGGGAGCAAGCCGCTCTCAGGCATCTTCTGCAAAAGCTGACTGACTTTCATCGTTTTCGCGAGGTTCCCGTGGAGTAGCCAACCGGCTTGAGCATTTCAAACAGATTGGATCATGACAGGTTGAATCATGGAGGAGACGCAAATGAGTCAAGCAATCGAAACCCTGCAGGCCGCCCAGAAACGCGCCATGGCCGGCCGCCCCAAGGTAGGAGGTTTTCCGTATCTGGCCGAGACTCTGCGGCGGGCGGGGGTCAGGCGCAATCAATGGTTCCTGCCGTCGTGCCAGAGCCTGTATCTTACCAAAGAGGGACCGGTAGTGACCCAGGGCGCGCCGCTGATATCCGGCACGGCGGACGTGCCGGCGTTCGACCGGGATGCACTCATCCGGGCGCTGCGAACCGACCAGGCGGGCGAGGGCACCTTCCCCGAATTCCTGGCGGCGTCGTGGCATGCGGGAGTCGTCCGTTACGATGTCGATTTCGACGCGCGCACGGTTACCTATTACGGTTGCAATGGAGAGGAGTACGTCGAGGGTTATCCGGCTGCAAACTCGGAGTAAGGAGCATGGCACGGACCGCCAAAACGCGGACTGAGCCGAAGGATGCGCTGAGGAGCGGAGAGAACGGGAAAAACTTTCTACAAATCTGTCCGCTGCTCCGATGACGAACTTTGGATTCCGCTGCGAAACCTAGTATCCTGCGGGATGAAATGCGCCCCCACATCGCTGTGCTCCGTTGCCTGTTGCTTGCTCTGTGCTTAACCCTGACATCGGATCGGGGACTGGCACAGCTCGCGCCCCTGATCCAGAACATCGGCGCACGCCAGACCACCAGCCTCGACGGGCAGTGGCGAGTCATCGTCGACCCCTATGACGTCGGGTATCTCGATTACCGCGCCCAGCCGCTGAAGAATAACTCCGCCTTTTGGAAGAATTACAAGCCTCAGTTGCCTTCAGAGTTGGTCGAGTACGACTTCGATACCTCCGGGCAACTGAATGTGCCGGGCGACTGGAACACGCAGCGTGAGTCGCTGCTTTTCTATGAAGGAAGCGTCTGGTACAAGCGGTCTTTCGACTATGCGAAGGATCCGAAGAAAAGATTGTTTGTGCATTTTGGAGCCGCCAACTATCAGGCCGACGTTTACCTGAATGGCGAGGAACTTGGCCACCACGAAGGCGGTTTTACGCCCTTCGATTTCGAAATCACCGATCACGTACGGCCACAGGGAAATTTCCTCATTGTCCGAGTCAACGATACTCGCGGCAAAGAAAAAGTCCCGACCGTCAACACCGATTGGTGGAATTACGGCGGGCTCACGCGTCCGGTGACGCTGGTGGAGGTGCCGGAAACATTCGTTCAGGACTACTCCGTCCAGCTTGCCAAGGGTTCAACGCACGAGATCAAGGGCTGGGTGCAACTCAACGGGAAGCAGCTTCAACAAAAAGTCACAGTCCGGATTCCTGAGGCCGGCATTCATAAGACATTCCAGACCGACTTGCAGGGGCGGGCCGAGTTTTCTTTCGATGCCAACCTGACCCTGTGGTCTCCGGAGAATCCCAAGCTTTACGACGTTGAAATTGCCAGCGAAACGGATCAAGTAGCCGACCGCATCGGCTTCCGCTCGATCGAGGTCCGCGGCACAGATATTCTGCTGAATGGAAAGCCTGTTTTTCTGCGGGGCGTGGACGTTCACGAAGAAGCTCCTATGCGGGCCGGGCGCGCCTGGAGCGAGGACGACGCGCGAACCCTTCTCGGCTGGGCTAAGGAGCTAGGGTGCGATTTTGTGCGGCTGGCGCATTATCCGCATAACGAAGCCATGTTGCGCATGGCCGACCAAATGGGCGTGATGGTGTGGGGCGAGGTGCCGGTTTACTGGACGATTCAGTGGGAGAATCCGGCCACGCTGCGCAACGCCGAAAATCAACTCAACGAAATGATTACGCGCGATCACAATCGCGCCGCGCTCATCATTTATTCGGTTGCCAATGAGACGCCGATCAGCGACGCACGCAACCGTTTTTTACGCCAACTGATTCAGGATGCGCACACAGCTGACCCTACTCGCTTGGTCTCAGCGGCCCTGCAAAACAGCGAAAGCTCGGAGGGAGGCCGATTCAAGATTCGCATCGAGGACCCGATTGGCAACGATCTGGATGTGCTCGGGAATAATGAATACATCGGCTGGTATGTTCATCGGCCTGAAGACGCGGATGTCACGGACTGGATTTCAAAATATGACAAGCCGCTGATCATGAGCGAATTCGGCGGCGACGCGCTCTTCGGCCTGCATGGCGATGCACAGGCGCGCTGGACCGAGGAGTACCAGGAGAATCTCTACCAGCATCAGATTGCGATGCTGAAGCGCATCCCCTTCCTGCGGGGGACGACGCCATGGATTCTGAAAGACTTTCGCAGTCCGCGTCGGACTCTGCCCGGCATTCAGGATTATTTCAATCGCAAAGGCCTGGTGAGCGACCACGGAGAAAAGAAGAAGGCGTTCTTTGTGCTGCAGAAATTCTATAGCGACCTACAGAAAGCGGAGACGCATTAAGTTCTGGCGAGAGACGGCCTTCTTTTCATCAATTCCGGCGATTACCCTGGGGTCTCGGCGTACTCCGCGGAGAACATCCGCAGAGTACGCAGACAAAAGCCGATGAGGCTGGCCTCTACTGGCAGATCATCCAGCCGTCTTCTGACCTCACTTTTCCGTATAAAGCTGCGGAAACTGCTGCCGCAGGTGCTCTACTTTCGGCGCATCGTTGTAGGCGATGTAGGGGTTGTCAGGATGAAGCGTGGCATAGTTTTGATGGTAGGCCTCGGCGGGGTAGAAACCCTTGAGCGGCACAACCTGGGTCACGATCGGTCCGGGGAAGACTTTTGCATGCTGGAGTTGCGCAATAAAAGACTCGGCAATGTGTTTCTGCTGAGCGTCTGCGTAGAAGATCACCGAGCGGTACTGAGTGCCCTCGTCCGGCCCCTGGCGATTGAGTTGAGTGGGGTCGTGCGCCACGGAGAAGAACACCTTGAGAAGCTGGCCATACGATATCTGGGCGGGATCATAGGTGACCTTTACCGATTCGGCGTGTCCGGTTTGCCCGCTGCTGACTGTTTCATATTCGGCCGTCGCTGCCGCTCCGCCTGAATAGCCGGAGGTGGCATCGATTACGCCCTTCACGTGTTGGAACACGGCCTGTATGCCCCAGAAACATCCGCCGGCTATCACTGCAGTTTGCTGACCATGCACCTTGGCCAAGGGTGTGTCGACTGCCGGATCAGGGAGAGACGCCGCGCCGGCGGCTCTCGCCTGACTGCAGGCGACGGCGGCGCCAAGACCTAGAATCACAATCAACCCGCGGATTCCCCTAACCAACTGCAAATTCGAGATGTTCCGAAGCATAAGCCAACCTCCGCCGGCTAAAGATGTTCACGCGCGCGAAAGGTTTCAACGGATCGAATGCTCCCCTTGGTTCCGGCGGAAATTTACGTTCAAGCTGATGAATCTAAATCGGTAACAGAACCGACTATAATCGGCAGATGCTTTGTCCATTCCCCGTCAAAGCGGAGGTTTCTTGTCCCCCTTACGATCGGCAAGATTTTTGCCCGTATTTGTGCTTGCGTTCAGCCTGATGGGCCGGGCTCAAACGGGTGCTGCTCCCGTGACCGTACACGCCGACACCGCGGCGGAAGTCGCCCTCACTTTCGACGACCTGCCGGCTCATGGGCCTTTGCCGAAGGGCCTTACTCGCGTCGATATTATCCAAAGTATTATCCACGCCCTTCAAGCCGGGCAGGCGCCGCCGATCTATGGCTTCGTTAATGCAAAGCGGCTGGAGGAAGACCCTTCCACGGCGCAGGTTTTGCAGTTGTGGCGCGATGCCGGGTTTCCGCTGGGCAATCATACTTTCTCGCACATGGACCTCAACACAAATCCCTTGAGTGCGTTTGAGCAGGATCTCCTCGCTGACGAGCCGGTTTTGCGAAAGTACATGGGAGACAAGAATTGGCGCTGGCTTCGATATCCGTTTTTGCGCGAGGGGGATACCGTCGAAAAACACCAAGGCATCGATGCCTTTCTAAAAGCCCATGCATACAAAGTGGCTGAGGTCACGCTCAGCTTTGGCGACTATGCCTACAACGAACCGTACGCTCGCTGCCTGGCGAAAAACGATCAGCAGGGAATTGATGCGTTAGAGCAGAGTTACATGGCTGGTGCGGCTGACTCCCTGGCGCAGGGGCCGGAAATGGCGAAGCTGGTTTATGGGCATGACATCAAGCACATCATGCTCCTGCATATTGGGGGCTTTGAGACGGTGATGCTGCCCCGGCTTCTTGATCTACTCAAAGAACGCGGCTTCAAGTTGATTACGCTGGAAGAAGCGGCAAGCGATCCCGCGTATGCAATGGATCCCGATCTGCCAGGTAATTGGGGCGGGACTTTCTTGCAGCAAATGATGTTGGCCAAGCACATTCAATCGCCTCAGCACTACCCGGATCTACTGTCCAAGCTCGACGCGATTTGCCATTGAAGCCTGGTGCGGGCGGAGCCAGTTTGGGCCGAGGGTGCGGCGATATGGTCGGGCAGGGGCGTGCTTTGGCAGCGTACAGCAGATTCCTCGCGCGCTACTGCCGCGCGTCGGAATGACAATGCTTTCTGAACTGCAACATAATCCGAGGAACGATTCCATGAAAAAGACCGGACTAATTTCACGTAGAAGGGAATTCACTCTAGCCCCCTGGCTGCTCAGCCTTGTGCTCGTGATCTCCGTTGCGGCGAGCGCGAGCGGCAAGACTCCGCGCTGGGTGGGCACCTGGGCGTCCTCGCCGCTGCTGGGCGATGCGAGCAACGCGCCGCCGGTTCCGGGGTTCGGGGACAGCACGTTGCGGCAAATCGTGCACGTCTCCATCGGCGGAAAGCAGCTTCGGGTGCGGTTTTCCAACGCCTTCGGGACAACGCCCCTGACGATTCCCGCAGCCCACGTTGCGCTGGCCGGCGCCGCCGGATCGATCCGGCCGGGCAGCGACAGGACGTTGACCTTCAACGGCAAGCCATCTGTCACCATCCCTGCGGGCGCGTTAATGTACTCCGATCCGGTGGATCTTGATCTCCCTCCTCTTTCTGATCTGGCGGTGACGATTCGTTTGCAAGGCACGCCGAACGAGATCACTACCCATCCTGCGTCGCACGAAACGTCGTATCTCACAGTGGGCGACTCCGTTTCGGCTGTAGACCTGCCCGCAGCTGTGCCAGTTGAGCACTGGTATTTTCTAAACGGAGTGGATGTGCTGGCCGACGCTTCTGCGGGAGCGATCGTCACTCTGGGAGACTCCATCACCGACGGCAGCAAGTCCACCGTGAACGCAAACGGCCGCTGGCCTGATGGGTTAGCCCGCCGCTTACAAGCCGGCAAGAAGACGAAGGAAATCGCCGTTTTGAACGAAGGAATCGGGGGCAACCGGATCATCCACGACCGTGCCGGACCGAACGCGCTGGCCCGCTTTGATCGCGACGTGCTGGCGCAGAGCGGGGTGCGCTGGCTGGTCGTTCTCGAGGGAGTCAACGATCTCGGAACCCGCATCAGTGCGCGCGAACGCAACGAGCAGGCGGCGACTCCAGACGACTTGATTGCCGCTTACGGACAAATCATCGTGCGCGCACACGCTCACAACATCCGTGTGTACGGGGCCACCATTTTGCCCTTTGAGGGAGCGCACTATTACACTCCCGATGGCGAAGCTGACCGCCAGACGGTCAACCGCTGGATCAGAACCAGCGGCAAGTTCGACGGAGTGATCGATCTGGATGCCGTCACCCGCGACCCGCAGAAACCCTCGCAACTTTCGCCGGCCGCAGACAGCGGTGACCATCTGCACCCAGCGGACGCCGGATACAGGATCATGTCCGATACCATTGATTTGACGCTCTTTGCCAAGTGAGGCCGAGCGCTTCACTGCGGCTGATCCGGCGGAGGCTGGTCGGGTTTGGCCTTTGACGCAGGATTGGTGCGTGGATTGTTTTCCAGTTCGCGAATTTTGGCGAATTCCTGCTGAGCTTGCGGTTCATTCCCCATGGCCTTGTACACCTTAGCCAAGCGGTAGTGCGCGTCTGACTGGGTGCGGTCCAGCTCCACGGCTCGCTGCAAAGCCTTTGTGGCCTCCGGGTACATCTTCTTATCGGCGTAGATTGCTCCCAGATCGATGTAGGTGAACCGAATGTCATTGCGTAGATCCGTCGCTTTTTTCAGCAAGGGAAGCGCCGCGCCGGGGTCGTTATTTTTAAGCGCAATGTCGCCGAGATAAGCTATCGCCTCGGCATGTTTAGGGTCGATGGCCAACTCTGCGTTGAACTCCTCTTTCGCCTGGTTGTATTGGCTCGACTCCCAATACAGGTAACCCAAGCCGAAGTGAACACTGGGCTCATGTGGGGAGATTCGCGCCGCGGCCTGGAATTCGGCGATGGCCTCGGGGGTGCGCTCCAGGCCATCCAATGCCCGGCCCAGCAGCATGTGAGCGCTTGCGGAGTCGGGGTTCTGTAGCAGAATCTGCCGGAACTGTTCCTGGGCGCAGGCGTACTGCTTGGCGAAGAGACAGCTCTGCGCCAGGACGTTGTGAAGCTCGGCGTTGGTGGGATCGGCATTGGAAGCCAGAGTCAGATGCTGGATGGCATCTGCGTATCGCTTGGCGCCGTAGTAGCTGAGGCCCAGAAGGGTGCGTGCCTGCGAGTTAGCCGGGTCAGAGGCCAAGACCCTTTGGAATGGGGCAACAGCCGCCTGGAAGCGTCCTTGCTTGAATTCGGCTAGGCCTAGATTCAACTGCACCCCGGGCAGCTTCGGATTGAGCGCCAGCGCCTTGCGGTAGGCTGTGGCGGCTTGCGGGTATTTCTGCTGACGAGAGAGCACCACTCCCAGGCTCGCAAAGGCTGACGCGTCACGAGGATTCTGCCGGGTTACCGCCCGCCAGGCGTCGGCGGCTTCGGTCCATTTTCCTTGTCGTTCGAAAGCCAGGGCGTCGGCCGGAGTCTGCGCGGCGGCGAACGCCGGTAAGAGCAGCGCGAGAATGGCCAGTGCTAGCTTGCAATGGTTCATACTGGAGAGGGTGCTCAAGAGTTGACTCAATCATAGCCCAGCTCTTCGGCTCCGCTTCGGCCAAAAAAAATGCCCCGCCCGCAGATTTCGCTGCGGGCGGGGCTTGCTGGTTCAGAGACACTTAAAAAATAATCTTGCCTCCAAGTTGGAACGTTCTGGGGTCATAAGCGGCAGTGATCTTACCGAAGTCAGTACCGCTCACGGTGGAGTTGATTCCACCGACGATGGTATCGCCCTTGTACTGGGTGTGGTTCCAGGTGTTGTAGCTTTCCAGGCGCAATTCGGCGTGCAGACGCTCGGTGAAAGCGAACGTCTTGAAGAGCGCCATGTTCCAGTTATCGCGACCGGGACCCCGCAGAGCATTGTGTCCTAGGTTGCCGAACGTTGCCGTTGTGGTGCCGTTGGGTAGCGTGAGTAGCTCCTTGCCGAAGGCCGACGGATCAAACCACTGAATGGTCTTGTTTCCGCTGGACAAGGTAGTTGCCGATTTGGGGTACCGGATTGGCCCAATAAGGTCTGCCCGGACGGAGCAGTTCGCCACCGTCTGGCAGATGTTCGCGCCGGACACCCCGATGTTGAGCGGTGCGCCCGATTCCATGGTGACGATTCCCGAAACCTGCCAGCCGCCGATGGTCGACTTCAGCAAGCGGTTCGAGCTGTTCCGGAAGATGGGCAGGTCGTAGATAAAGTTGACGAAAGCGACGTGGGTGCGGTCGAACGCCGACGGCCCGACATCGTACTTCCAGCCCTGGTAAGGGTTGGAAACGGTGTCAAGGTCGAAACCGTCGCCGCCGGTGCCGGTTGTCGGGTCAATGGCGCGAGCTAGGGTATAGGCCGCCTGCAGTTGCAGGCCCTGCCGCAGGTTTGAATGCAACTCAATCTGCATAGAGTTGTAGTGCCCCGAGCCGTCGTTTTGATCCACTTTGACGCTGTGATATCCAACGTACGGCAAGCTGGAGTTGTAGTTGGTTCCGGTAATGGTGGAGAGCGACGCGAAGGCAGGAAGGTTGATCTCCGTAGCTTCGCTCTGGTTCCGGTTCTGATTTCCTACGTAAGTCGCCGACAACACGGTGTTGGCCGCCAGCGAGCGCTGGACGCCAATGCTGTATTGGTAGCTGGTCGGGATGTTGTACCGCTTGGAATTGAGTTGGGTGATGCTGTTGGTGGTGACCGGCAGGGTCGCTGTGCTGATCACCGCATTGCTGGCATCAACGGCGATGTGCGGATCGGAGAGGGAAACGTTATTCACGGTGGGGGAGGCGCCGAACAGGTTGTTGCCGCCCGCCTGGTACATGTCGTTGCCCTGGATGCGCTCGTACATGACGCCGAAGCCGCCGCGGACCACAGTCTTGCCGCTCCCGGTAAGGTCATAAGCAAAGCCGAGCCGCGGTCCGAAAGTAGCCCAGTGGTTGTCCACCAGACCATTGGTCACCCCGGGAGTCTTTCCGGGAACGCCAAGGCCGTTGGAGTAGAACAGCAGACCAGCAAGCGCCGGGTTGGGGCTAGCCGCCAGGCCGGGGCTCACCCTGCCAAGGCACAAGTTCGTAGGATCATTAGCATTCGCGGGAGTGCAAATCTGCGAACCGTTAGCGTTGGCAAAGATCGCCGCATTGGCGGGGTTGAAGAGATTGGGATAGAAGTTCGACATCTGTCCGTTGATTTCGGCGGTGTGCGGAATTCCGTCCCACCGCAGACCCAGGTTCAGGGTCAGGCGATGTGTGGCGCGCCAGTTGTCCTGAACGTACGCTGCCCAGGAAACGCTGTTCCAGTGCCGGGTATCCTTGATCGCGGCCTCGTTGTACGAGTTGGACAACCCAAGAAGGAAGTCGGCAAAGTCATAGTTCGTGAAGTTGCCGTTAAAGCTGAAGTTTCCTTGGGTATTGACTTGCAGCGGCTGTGCTTTGCGGAAATTGGCCCAGCTGCCGCCCATCTTGATCTGATGGGCACCCTTGGTCCAGGAAACATCGTCACGAATTTGGTAATCATCCGCCGTGTTGATCCAGGGATTCCAGTTGTGCATCGAAGCGTCGCTCCGGTGTGGCCGCCCCGCGTTCAGATTAATGACCGGAGTGACATTGGTGGGAGTGTTGAAAAACCGGTTCTGGGTGAAGCCCGGCGGGAATCTTGTAATTCCCCAGCGGAAGCATGTTGATGCGGTTGCCGTCATAGTTGAACGCGGCCTCGTTCAGCAGCGTGGGGCTGATGGTGTAGGTCGTGTGAATAACGCCGCTGTAGGAGGGGTTGCCGAACGTGTCGCCAACGGTAGGCAGGTTAGCGCCGCCGCTCCAGCGGGTCGGGATGTCGGTTTGCAGAATCTGTTCCTGAAATCCAGTGCCCGAAGATGGAGAACTTGTCGGTGAAAGTGTGATCGACACGAACCAGTTCTTCTTTCACGCTGGTGGGTGAGTTGGCGCCGCCGATGAACGTGTTGCCAGTCGTTGGAGCCAGGGAAGAGGCCTGCCTTCAAAATCGCCGCGCGTTCGGATCGATCAAGCTTGCCGGAATTACGTTACCGGGGAACGTTTGACCGGGAGCCAGGCCGGCGGCTGCGAATCTCGCGATTTGCGCGTTAGAAAGCTGGGAGGCGGCGGGAACGTGCGGAAGCACGCCGGCGGTATTTAGCAGGCCGCCAAAGGTGATGGCCTGGTTCAGATCGCCCGCCGTAGGTGCTGGGGAAAGGGACGTTGGTTTGAAGAGCGCCACCTGTAACCAAGCGCCGCCACTCCATGTTGTAGAAGAAGAAAGTCTTGGGATTGTCCGCTGTGCTTGAACTGCACTGGACCGCCGACGTTGAAGCCCCAAAGGTTGAACCGCAACTCTGGGATCTTGTTGAGGGTGCCGTTGGCATTTTGGCGGGGCTTGAAATAATTGCGCGCCTGAAAGGCATCGTTGCGCCCGAACCACCAAGCCGAAGCATGCAAGGTCTTGGTGCCGGACTTCAGAACCGTGGTGACGGTGGTCGACGAAGACAGACCGTACTCCGCACGTAGTTGGAGGTCAGCTCGCGAAATTCGGCGACCGAATCAAGCGAAGGCATAACGATAGAACCAGAACCGCCACGATCGGCAGCTTCCGCGCCATCGATCATGAAAAGGTTGTGGGCCACGCGCTGGCCGTTAAAGCTGACGTTCTGGTCGCCGCCCATGGGGTCGGAACCTGGAAGTCCGCTTCCAGGCTGGAGACGCTCCAGGCGTCAGTGTCGACAAGCTATAGAGGCTTCGACCGTTGGATTCCAGCTGGGTCATCTGTGGCCGGTGATGAGATCGCTAACTTCGCCGGATTCCGACTGCACGGCGATGGCATTGGCTTCGACCGTGACGATGTTCCTGGGTAGTTCCGATCTCCAGTTTCATGTCCACGCGAGTGCGATCGCCGACGGCAGAACAATGCCTTTCTGCTCGACCTTTTGAACCCAGTGGCTTCCGCGCGCACCGTGTAGTGGCCGATTCGGAGTCGAAGGTGCGACGTACTGGCCCTCATCATTGCTGGTGAGCTGACGGGACAGACCGGTTTCGGTGTTGACGATAGTAATCGAGCACATTCGGAACCACGGCCCCGGACGGGTCGGTGACGGTTCCGACGATCGTGGCAGTCCTGGCCAAGGGCATAAAACGCCGAGCCGAGCAGTACCACGCATAATACTAAGAGGTGGCGTAGGCTGCGGCGCTTCGGGGCACCGCTAGTCGACGAAAAGGTATTCATTTGTAACTCCTCCGGCATTCCCACTGCGAGATTCAGTCATTTCACGAGGCTCCCGTTAACGTTAACGGAGCAGGACAGGTTGTACTCAGTTTCGTAAATGCTTGTCAAGCACATTCTCCGGGAAAAGTGCACAATCAGCTTCCCTCAGCTCGCGACCAGGGCCGATGCGACGCTGACCACGCGAACGAAAACGGGATGGGTGAGAAACACCAAGGGCAGCAACCAAAACGGATTTTGCCCAAGAAAATGGATTTTCTAAGATATTCCGGAAGCCGACTTTCTCAGGAGTTTCTGACGCCAGCCAAGTTACCCAGTGGCCGGAGACCCAATTCATCTAGCTTGGCATCGGCGAGTCTCATCTCCCGGAAGAGATGCAAATTGGAGGACATGACGACCCCGGGGCTGAGGTGAACAGTCGGGGGGAACGGCGCTCTTGCTAGTCAGATTGTCGGCCAGTAAGCGAACCGCCATTTGGCCCTGGCGATGCGGCTGCTGATAAATCGAGGCGGTAATCGTCTCCTCTCTGAAAGTACGGGCGACATTTCCGCGAACAAGTCGGTGGTGATCAACCTCATTTTCCCGGCCAGTTTCGCGCTTCGAGTGCACGGCACACCGGAAGACAGTTCACCGTGTTGACGTACAGTCCCGAGAGATCGCGGGACGCGGCCGAGAAGATCGAAGGTCTTTTCGGAAACTCTCGTCTTCGTCTTCATGTCCTTCGATCACGTCAGACAATCTCGCCGCCGCGGCAGTGTTGCGGAAATGCTTGCGAAAATCCATCCGTCTTTCTTGCGGTGATCTTCGGTGCTCAGCATACCCGCAACCACCGCAACGTTTGAGCCTCGCGGAACGAACTTGCCCATCAGTTCACCGGCGAGACAGCCATTTAAGCGAGGTTCCACGCATACCACGCTGGAGCGATGACTCTCGGGAGCATCGGTGGAAACACATACCACGCGAATACCTTTTTTCTCGGCATCGTCGATCAGCGGCTTGAGATCGGTAGGATTTCCCGCCGTGAGGATGATCCCGTTGACGCCACTGTCCACCAGTTCCTTGAACGCTTCGGTGTCGTCTTCGCCGAGGGCTCGGACCGGACGATTCACGAATTGAATTCCCAACTGCGCCACGCTGCGAGCCTCGTCGAGCACGCCGCTCCAAAGCTGATCATAGAAGAAGTGAATTTCGCGTGGGATGCACACGCCAATGCGGGCGCTGGCGCGGGCAAGCCGAGAGCGCGCGCGCCGCCAGATTTGGCGTGTACCCGATCTGCCGCGCGATCTGCAGAATCCGCTGGCGCGTCGATTCATTGATGCCGTTGCGTCCATGCAAGGCACGATCGACGGTCCCGATCGAAACGTCGGCCAGATCCGCGATTAGGTGAATTCCGCGCCTGTCTCGCTTCATTCTTATTCCCGAGTCGCAGCTGAAGAATCGCGCGCGACCGAAATTCCCCGTCCCCCCGCAACACGGGGGCTTTGAAGACTCAGTCCATTCAATGGGGGATGAGCCGGAAAGGCTAATCTACCGTTGCTCCTCCGGCCGCGGGCCAGCATAGCAGTGGAATCCGCCGTCCGCTACGCAAATGTATCATCGCCCATCGATTTTTCCGAGCGTGCTTTGGACTCGTATCAAGGAGTGTCAACTGTCGGCCTCAGGCGCTCGTCCTCTTTGTTGGTGTGATGTCTTTAGGTCCGTGTACGTTGACGGTGTTATACTCCATCTGTTTTTTGCATTGACAATCCTTTACGGAGCCCATCGCCCTGTGCGCGAATACAATCTTCGGACCACGTCCGTCCTGGCTGTCACCCTGCTGCTACTTTTAGTCCCAATCGGCGCGCTAGCGCAAGCCTCGCCTGCAAGCGTTCCGCCTTATCTGGACCCGTCCTTATCCACCGACGTCCGCGTGGACGATCTCCTATCGCGGATGACACTGGAGGAGAAGGCATCCCAGTTGGTGAACCAGGCGCGCGCGATTCCCCGGTTGCAGGTTCCCGCCTATGACTGGTGGAGCGAGGCTCTCCACGGAGTCGCCAATGCTGGAACGGCCACGGTATTTCCCGAACCGATTGGGCTGGCCGCCACTTTTGACGATGCTTTGATCCATCAGATGGCGATCGTAATCGGCACCGAAGCCAGGGCCAAGCACAATCAGGCCGTGCGCGCCGGCCGGCGGGACATCATGGAGGGGCTGGATTTCTGGTCGCCGAACATCAACATCTTTCGCGATCCACGCTGGGGGCGCGGCCAGGAAACCTACGGAGAAGATCCGTTTCTTACCGCACGAATGGGTGTGGCGTTCGTCACCGGGTTGCAGGGCGACGATCCAAAGTACTACCGGGTGATTTCTACTCCAAAACATTTTGCCGTGCACAGCGGTCCGGAACCGGCGCGGCATTCCATGGATGTGATCGTGTCGAAGCACGACATGGAGGACACCTATCTGCCGGCCTTTCGTGCCACGGTAGTCGAAGGCAAAGCCGGCTCGGTGATGTGCGCCTACAACCGGATCAACGGCCAGCCCGCTTGTGCGAACGATTTCCTGCTGGTGGATCAGTTGCGCGGGGCATGGAAATTCAATGGCTATGTGGTGTCGGACTGCGATGCAGTCGCCGATATCTTTAATGGGCATCACTTCACCAAAAGCCTGGCGGAAGCCGGGGCGGTCTCGCTTAAAAAGGGAATGGACAACGAGTGCGCCGATTTCTTTCGCAAGGCCCGCGACAACTCCGACTACGCAAAATTTCTGGACGCCGTCCACCAGGGTCTTCTGACTGAAAAGGACATTGATGTTGCGTTGAGGCGCACGCTCACCGCCCGCTTCCGGCTGGGAATGTTCGATCCTCCGGAGATGGTGAAGTATGCGCAAACGCCGGACTCGGAGATCGACAGCGAAGCGCATCGGGAGCTGGCGCTGAAAATCAGCGCGCGAGTCCATGGTGCTGCTCAAGAACGACGGCGCGCTTCCCCTCGCCAAGGGAATTAAGAAGATCGCAGTCGTCGGTCCACTGGCCGAATCCAGCCGGGTGCTGCAGGGCAACTACAACGGCACGCCTTCGCGCTCGACTACCGCGCTCGACGGCATCCGAAAGCAGTTCGCCTCAGCCGAGGTGACCTACGCCCCCGGCATGAATTTTCTGCGGCCTGAAGAACTCATACCAACTGCGGTGCTCTCCACCGACGAGGGCCAGCCCGGCTTGAAGGGCGAGTATTTCGACAACCGGGATTTTGACGGCCAACCCCGCTTAGTCCGCGTGGACAAAGCCATTGATCTGCAACGCTTCCATCCTGAGCGGTCCGCGATCGCGCCGCCTCCGGGCATGACTGATTTTTCGGTGCGCTGGACTGGGTTCCTGACGCCGGCAGAGTCGGGCGACTATCAGATCGGTATCGTCGGCTCGGTGAATCGACTGTGGCTGGATGGCAAGCTAGTGGTGGATGACTTCGTCCTGCACGATCCTAAGCCGACGAAAGTCACGCTCCCGCTGGAAAAAGGCAAGCGCTATGCCATCAAAGTGGAATACGGACAAGGCGGTACGGGCCTGCGGTTGGTGTGGCTTCGCGTCATAGCGAATCCGATTCCCGATGCGGTGGCTCTGGCAAAAGACGCCGATGTGGTGGTGGCAGTGGTCGGCATCACGTCCCAGCTCGAAGGCGAAGAGATGAAGGTCAATCAGCCCGGCTTCCTTGGCGGCGACCGCACCAAGATAGATCTGCCTAAAGAGGAGCAGGATCTCTTGCGAGCTGTGGGCGCGACCGGCAAACCCCTCATCGTCGTGCTCATGAACGGAAGTGCGCTGGCGGTGAATTGGGCGAACGAACACGCCAACGCGATTCTCGATGCATGGTATTCAGGCGAAGAAGGTGGAACCGCCATTGCCGAGACGCTGGCTGGCGCAAATAATCCGGCCGGCCGCTTGGCAGTGACGTTCTACAAGGGGGTTGAGCAATTGCCCCCGTTCGAAGACTATTCCATGAAGAACCGGACCTATCGTTACTTCGATGGGCAACCTCTTTATCCCTTTGGCTATGGACTGAGCTACTCGAAATTCGAATTCAGCAACCTGAAGCTTTCCAGCAACGCACTGAGCGCAGGGGATGAACTCTCGGCAGACGTCGATGTGAAGAATACTAGCGGACCTGACGGAGATGAAGTCGTGGAGCTCTATCTGACCTTCCCAAAATTGGCCGGCGCTCCACTTCGCGCCCTGCGCGGATTTACTCGGGTTCATTTGGCGCCTGGGGAATCGCAGCGGGTTCACCTGGACGTGAAGCCTCGAGATCTGAGCTTCGTGAACGAGTCCGGAGATCGAGTGATAGCGGCGGGCGCCTACACGGTCAGCGTGGGCGGAGGGCAGCCTGGCACCGTCTCGCCCCAGGCGGAGGCTCCGTTTTCCATTCGGCGGGAAAAAGTTGCCAGAGTAGTTTGGGCCATGAAGCATTGCAAGCTTGCAGGTACGATGGCGGCGCTCTTTTTGGCGGCGCCGATGATCGCCCAGGTATCTGCGGTTCCCAGTTCCACCGCAATCGAGCAAAAAACAGGGGTCGCCACGGCAGCCCGATACAGTTTGTCTACCAGCCCATCGATTTCAAGCTCGACAGTTGCGAAACGCCCATACGCCACGCGCCCGAAACCATGGCTGGGGGCGTCGCTATTTTCGATTACAACAACGATGGCAAGCTGGACATCTTCTTCACCAACGGCGCCGATATCGACACGCTGAAGAAGAGCTCCCCGAAATATTCCAACCGCCTTTTCGAAAATGACGGCAAAGGCCATTTCACCGACGTTACCGAGAAGGCTGGCCTTGCCGGAAACGGCTATCGACATTGGCGTAGCCATTGGTGACTACGACAACGACGGCTACGAAGATATTTTCGTCGGCGGCGTGCACCACAACACGCTCTATCACAACAACGGTGACGGAACCTTTACCGATGTGACTGCCAAGGCAGGACTCAACAAACCTGATCCGGAATACGGGCCGCTCTGGTCGGTCGGCGGCGTTGGGTGGACGTGAACAACGACGGCCTGCTGGACCTCGTCGTCATCAACTACCTGAAGTGGGACTTGGAAAGATGAACCGGTCTGCGAAGTCGACGGCCATCGCGATTACTGTCATCCCAAGATGTACAAGCCGACGCCCGAACCAGTTATTCCTTAACAACGGGGACGGCACGTTTCGAGACGTCTCGGCCGAGTCGGGTTTGCGCGCGCATCCAGGGAAGGGCATGGGCGTGGCCGCGGCTGACTTTCAGACCTGAATGGCAAGATGGATCTCTTCGTTCCCAACGACAAACTGGTCAATTTCTTCTTTCGCAACAAAGGCTTGGGAAACGCTTTGACGAAGTCGGATTCGATGCCAATGTGGCTTTGCGGGAGGACGGCGTCTTCATCTCCGGCATGGGCGTCGATGTCCGCGACCTGGACAACGACGGCTATCCCGATATTTGCGTGGTCGCGCTCGACAAAGAAACCTTTCCGATCTATCGCAACACCGGCAAGGGAGACTTCGTCGAAGTGACCGAATCGAGTGGGATGACCAGCCAGACTCTGCCGATGGCGGGATATTCTCCGAACATCGCCGATTTCGACAACGACGGCTGGAAAGATATTTTTGTTTCGCGCGGGCACGTCCAGTCGCTGCTGGCCGCGCCTCGGGTGATGGTCGAACAGCCGAATACGGTCTTTCCGCAATCTGGGTGGAATGAAGTTCGACGCGCTGACCGCCGAGGCGGGTTTTACTCGCGCTCCACCATCACGGCATCGCGGCTCCGCGATCGGTGACCTCAACGGGGACGGGCGTCTCGATGTTGTCGTCAGCGCCATCGACGCTCCCGCCGAAATCTGGATGAACGACAGCCCCAGTAAGAATCATTGGCTGGAACTGAAGCTGCAAGGAACCAAAAGCAACCGTGATGGCATCGGAGCCCGCATCAAAGTCGTCAGTAAGAGCGGCACGCAGTACAACCAGATGTCCACCAGCGCAGGCTATGCATCGTCCAGCGCCGGGCCGGTACACTTCGGACTCGGACAGGATGCTTCTGCGAGCCTGATAGAAATCCGCTGGCCCTCCGGCAAGGTGCAGGAGTTGCGGGATGTGGCTGGCGATCGCGTGGTCACCGTCAAAGAGCCTCGGTAAGTCGTCAACCCTGCCTCTCGCCTATCATCTTTTTTATCTGTCATCTTGAGCGGAGTTGTCGTGAGTGAAGCGAACGACAACGCAGTCGAAAGATCCCTATGGATTCCACAACTGTTCGCAATCGCCAAACAACGGAAGGCGGCTGTCCCTACGATCAAGCGGACATTCGCGCCAACTGCGATAGACTGTCTTTAGAGGTAGTGACCGATGTGCCTCGCCATTCCCGGAAAAATACTCGATAGTCAGCAAGTGGATGGGACGCGTGTAGGCCGTGTCCAATTCGGTGGAATCGTCCGCTCGGTTTCGCTGAATTTCGTGCCGGAAGCCGTGGTCGGGGACTACGTGATGGTGCACGTTGGCTTTGCCATCAGCAGGGTGGATGCCGAGGAAGCGGAGCGTACCTTGAAGATACTGGAGGAAATGCACGTCCTCGAGGCCGAATTGTTTGCCGAGAATGGAACCGGTTGAGCGTACCAACGTACTTTTGTGACGGAAATCACAAGAAGGCGCGCGGGATTTGGATAGACTCTTGTAATTGGAGTTCCGGAGGGGACAGGCTCTTGAAGACTCCGGGATTCATTCTCCCCAATGAAGTATCTTGCCGAATACCGGGACGAGCGCATCGCGCGAGCGCTGGGCGCCGAGATTGCGCGGCGCGCAACTCGTCCTTGGGTTCTGATGGAGATCTGTGGAGGACAGACCCACACCATCATGCGGTACGGATTGGAAGAGCTTTTCCCTCCCGGGCTTGAGTTAGTCCACGGCCCTGGATGCCCGGTCTGCGTGACCCCGCTGGAAGTCATTGACACTGCCATTGAACTCGCCGCACGCCGCGAGGTGATTCTCGTCTCATATGGGGACATGCTGCGGGTTCCGGGATCGCACTCCGACCTGTTCCGCGCCAAAGCGCAGGGGGCCGAGGTTCGGGTGATTTACTCGCCCACCGAAGCGGTGAAGATTGCTCGTGAAAACCCCGGCCGCAAAGTGGTTTTCCTGGCGATCGGCTTTGAGACCACAGCTCCTGCCAATGCGATGGCTGCCTGGCAGGCGCGGCGCGATGGCCTGGCGAATTTCTCCATGCTGGTTTCGCATGTGCTGGTCCCGCCTGCAATCCGGGGCTTGCTGACTACGCCCGCAAACCGGGTGCAGGCTTTCATCGCTCCCGGGCATGTGTGCACTATCATGGGATGCGGTGAATACGAGAGTTTGGTGCGGGATTTCCGCGTGCCCATCGTGGTTGGCGGGTTTGAGCCGGTTGACATACTGGAAGCCATTCTGATGCTGGTGAAACAACTCGAAGCCGGCGAAGCCAAGCTGGAAAATCAGTATGTGCGCTCGGTGAGTTATCGGGGAAATGTTCCGGCGCAACGAATCATGCAAGAAGTATTCGAGGTTGCGGATCAAAAATGGCGTGGCATTGGTCTGATTCCGCAGAGCGGACTGCGGCTGCGGGAAGAGTTCGCGGCTCACGATGCCACCAGGATCTTCGGGATGGCGAAGATCAGCGTCGAGGAACCGGCCGAGTGCATCAGCGCGCAAGTGCTCCTCGGGCTGAAGAAGCCGACCGATTGCCCGGCGTTTGGCATGCGTTGTACTCCGGAGAATCCGCTGGGCGCTCCCATGGTCTCGTCCGAGGGAGCATGCGCAGCCTACTATCGATATCGGCGGCACGCCGCGGCGAGCTGATCTTGTAGCGCCAGCGTCTCGCCGGCTGTCTAGGGGGGCGTCTGCGCTCGACGCTGGAGCGAGAGCCGGTCCAAGCGAGCCGCCGAGACATCGCGGCGCGATACTGGTTCGCGGCAGTAAGAGCAATGACCATGGCACAGAAAGCCAATACAATTGCTGAACTGAGCTGCCCTAGGCCGCTTCCGGCCAAGGACACAGTATTGCTAGGCCACGGCAGTGGCGGCCGATTGAGCGCGGAATTGCTGCGCGACGTCTTCCTCCCCGCGTTGGCCAATCCGATTCTCTCGCGCTTGAACGATCAGGCGGTGCTGAACATCAATGGCCAGCGGATCGCTTTCACCACCGATTCTTTCGTGGTCAAACCGCTATTTTTCCCCGGCGGCGACATCGGCTCGCTGGCGGTTCACGGAACCATCAACGATCTCGCCATGGGCGGAGCCATGCCCTTGGCCCTCAGTGCGGCCTTCATCATCGAGGAAGGTTTTTCCATGGAGTCGCTGCGGCGAGTGGTGGCTTCCATGCACAAGGCGGCGAGTGCGGCCGGTGTGGAAATAGTTACGGGCGACACGAAAGTCGTGGAAAAAGGAAAAGGCGACGAGCTGTTCATCAATACCACTGGAATCGGGCTGATTGCGGAAGGCGTCGAGTTTTCGGCTGACCGTGCCAACCCCGGCGACAAGATTCTGCTCAGCGGCTCGATCGGCGAGCACGGCATTGCCATCCTGGCGCAACGCGAAGGGCTGGAGTTCGAGAGCGCCATCCAGAGCGACAGCGCCGCGCTCCATACATTGGTAAGCGAGATGTTGCAGGTGAGCAGGGGCATCCGCTGTATGCGCGATCCCACACGCGGAGGGCTTTCCAGCGCGCTCAACGAAATTGCGGCCCAGTCCAGTGTAAGCATGGAATTGGAGGAGAGAGCCATTCCGGTACGCGAAGAAGTTAGCGGCGCATGCGAATTGCTTGGCCTGGACCCGATGTACGTGGCCAACGAAGGCAAGTTGCTTGCGATCATTGACGCCGCCGCTGCTGACGCTGTGCTGCAGGCGATGCACGCACATCCGCTGGGCAAGAATGCGCAAGTCATTGGTACGGTGGAGAAAGGGAATCCTGGCCTGGTGACGATGCGCACCACGCTGGGCACGACGCGCATTGTGGATATGCTGGCAGGCGACCAGTTGCCCCGCATCTGTTGAGCGAATTTATGCATGAAATGGGGATTGCCGAGTCGGTGCTCCACGCAGTGCGCAAGCAGATCGCTGCATGGGCCGGCGCGCGGCCGGTCAAAGTCGGTTTAAGAATCGGCGAACTGGCGGGAGTCGACCCGGAAGCCTTGCGATTCTGCTTCGAGGTTATGGTGCGAGGCACCGAGTTCGAATCGTTGCAATTGGAAATCGAATTCTGCCCTCTGCGTCAACGCTGCTTCGAATGCGGCAATGAGTTTGCCGTGAAGGATTATGAATTTCGTTGTCCGCGATGTGGATGCGAGCGGGGTGATTGCGCCGGTGGAGACGAGTTGGATATTGCTTACCTGGAGGTCGAAGAGCATGCCACGAGTGGAGTTGGGGCAGAAGGTACTTAACGAGAATTCGCGCATCGCCGCCGAGTTGCGCGCCCGTTTTCATGAGCATGGAGTGCTCTGCCTGAATCTCGTAAGCTCGCCGGGTTCCGGCAAGACCAGCCTGCTCGAGCGCACGCTCGAGCTTCTGCCCAAAGAAGATCGCGTAGCCGTCCTCACGGGCGACATTCAAACCGAGAACGATGCCGTGCGCTTGCGCCGTTTCGGCTTTCCGGTGAAACAGATCACCACGGGCGGAACCTGTCATTTGGATGCGCGCATGATTGAAACTCACCTGGCGGATTGGTCGTTGAAAGATATTGATCTGCTCTTCATCGAAAACGTCGGCAACCTCGTCTGTCCCTCCAGTTACGATCTGGGCGAAGAAGCCAAGGTTGTGGTGCTGAGCGTTACCGAGGGTGAGGACAAGCCGCTGAAGTATCCCTCCATCTTCTTCAAGTCCGAGCTTCTGGTTCTGAACAAGATGGATTTGCTCCCCTACGTGCCTTTCAACGTGGACGCGGCCATGGCGAATGCAAGGCGCGTTCACCCTGGCATGGAGATCGTAACTATGTCGTGCACCACCGAGGAGGGTCTACGGGAATGGATGAATTGGCTGGCGGCGCGCCGCAAAGCTGTGGCATCAGGATCGCTCCCCGCCATTCTGGCTGGATCCGTAGTCTAGGTGCGCGATGAGGTCCACGACGGAAATCCGGCGGCAGATCGCGGTGTCGGGCCTGGTACAAGGCGTGGGATTTCGTCCGTACGTGTATCGCCTCGCCACCAGCAAAAGCCTGACCGGGACTATTCGCAATACCTCAGCCGGAGTAGTGATCGAAGTTCAAGGGCCTTTGCCTGCGGTGGAGGAGTTCCTCGATCGTCTGCCGGCGGAGATTCCTGTGCTGGCCGAGATCACCAGTTTGTCTGTCCAGGAAATCCCCTGCAATGGCGACCGCGAGTTCGTCATCCTCGGCAGCCAGGGCGGCGCGCAAATGCGCACCCTGATTTCACCGGACGTGGCTGTCTGCGCGGATTGCCTGCGCGAGTTGTTCGATCCAACGGACCGCCGCTTTGGCTACCCATTTATCAATTGCACGAATTGCGGCCCGCGTTTCACCATCGTCCGGGATATTCCTTATGACCGGGCGCGCACCTCCATGGCGAGCTTTCCCATGTGCCCGGCATGCCAGGCGGAGTACGACGACCCACTCAACCGCCGCTTCCACGCCCAGCCGAACGCCTGCTGGAATTGTGGGCCCAGGGTAGAGTTCTGGGACAGGTCCGGCGGCCAGATCGAGTGCCATGATCCGGTGCTTGAAGCAGTGGAACGGCTGCGGGCTGGGCTGATTGTCGCGGTGAAAGGGCTCGGCGGTTTTCATCTTGCCGCGGACGCAAACAACCCTGCAACCGTCAGATCGCTGCGCGAGCGCAAGCGCCGCGTCGAGAAACCTTTTGCCATCATGGTTCCGAACATCGCAGCCGCATGCGATATCTGCGAGGTCAGCAGCGCCGCCCGGGCCGCGCTGGAATCGATGCAGCGTCCGGTGGTCTTGCTTCCCAGGAAAGACTCGTGTGCAATTCCCGAAGCGGTCGCGCCTCGTAACCGTGATCTGGGTGTTTTCCTCCCCTATACGCCGCTGCATCATCTGCTGTTCGCACGAGGAGAATTTCCGGCCTTAGTCATGACCAGCGCCAACCTCAGCGAAGAGCCGATCGCCATCGACAACCATGAAGCCGTTCGACGGCTGCAAGGCATCGCCGATTTCTTTCTGACTCACAACCGCGACATTCTGTTGCGCTGTGATGATTCAGTGGTTCGAGTTGCGAACGACAAAGTCCGCCACCTGCGAAGATCGCGCGGCTTGGTTCCGGTGCCAGTGTTTCTGAAGGATGAGCAGCCGCAAGTTCTGGCTGTCGGCGGCGAGTTGAAAAATACGATCTGCCTCACCAAGGGTAAGCACGCATTCCTGAGCCAGCACGTGGGCGATCTGGAAAATGCCGAGGCCTACGGTTTCTTTGGCGAAGCCATCGAGCACCTGAAAGATATTCTCGAAATTCAGCCCGAGATCATAGCTTACGATTTGCATCCTGATTACTTCTCCACCAAGTGGGCGTTGCAGCAAACCGGAGTCAGGCTGGTAGGCGTGCAGCACCATCACGCCCATATTGCGAGCTGTATGGCCGAGAACCAGCTTGACGGGCGCCTGATCGGAATCGCGCTGGATGGAACCGGATACGGTACCGACGGAAGAATTTGGGGTGGGGAAGTGCTGGTCGGCGGATACGGCGGTTTCGAGCGGGCGGCCCATCTGGAATATGTCGCAATGCCGGGTGGCGAAGCCGCCATCCGCGAGCCGTGGCGCATGGCGGTGAGCTATCTGGCGCACCATTTTGGCCGGGATTTCCTGACGCTTCCCATTCCCTTCGTTCGCCAACTTGACGGCAAGAAGACTGAGATCCTGCTGCGAATGATGCAGCAAAACGTTAATTCGCCCCTAACCTCCAGTTGCGGACGCTTGTTCGACGCGGTGGCTGCGCTGGCAGGCATTCGCCAGACGGTTAACTACGAAGCCCAAGCCGCGATTGAACTTGAAATGGCCATTGCCGGGGTGGAAGCCGATCGAGCCTATCCTCTCGCGTTCATCGAGGAAGGCGAGACATTGATCATTACGACTCGCCCGCTATTCGTCGATCTTATGCAGGATCTTCGTCAAGGCGTCCCGGCGGGGGTGATAGGCCGCCGTTTCCATAACGGCTTGATCAAGGGATTTGCTGAGGTTGCCGAGACGCTGCGAGCCCGGACCGCTCTGAACCGAATCTGTTTGAGTGGTGGGACGTTCAATAATGTCTACTTCGCGGATGGACTCGAGTCCGAACTCAGGCACTCCGGCTTTGAAGTTTTCAGCCAGTCAGAGGTTCCCGCCGGTGATGGCGGCTTGAGTCTTGGGCAGGCTATGATAGCCGCACACAACATAAAGCGGCTGGAAACTGACAGGTCAAGGTTGGAGGACACGCGTATGCGTGATCTGCATCACATTGCCGATTAGGGCGGAACCTTAAACTAACCAGTTAATCCAAAATCTGGGACACGAGAGATGGCGACAACACCTCCTAAGCCTACTGCCCCAACCCAAGACAAGCGCTGGAAAATTGTGGATGCAACCATGAGGCGCGTCGGCGGGCACCCGCGCGGCTTAATTGAAACTTTGCACACCGTGCAGGAAGCCTTCGGCTACCTGGACAATCAGGCGCTGCGCTATGTCGCGGTTTCGTTACGGGTGCCGCTCAGCCGAGCGTATGGCGTGGCGACCTTCTACCATTTCTTTACGCTTAAGCCCGCGGGCGAACACACCTGCGTGATCTGCCTGGGCACTGCATGCTACATCAAGGGCGCGCCCCAGTTATTCGATGCGGTAAAGCAGCAGTACGGCGTTAGCCCAGGGGAAACCACACCAGATGGAAGAATGTCGCTTCTGTCCGCACGCTGTCTGGGTTCCTGCGGTCTGGCTCCTGCGGTAGTGTATGACAATGAGGTGGCCGGCAAGGTCACTCCCGCACAACTGAAAGAGCACCTGGCAAAATGGATGCCGCATGACGCCTGAAGAACTGGAACATATCGCGCAAACCGAGCAGGAAGCCCAGGCGAAATTCACGCAGACGGTGAATGTGTGCGTCGCCGCCGGCTGTCTTTCCTGCCAAAGTCAATCCGTGAAAGACGCGCTGGACAAAGAGGTTGCGCGGCGCGGCTGGGGCGATCATTGCAAGACCAAAGGGGTCGGCTGCATGGGGCTGTGCTCGGAGGGGCCGCTGGTTTCGACCCAAATTTCGACAAATCAGGTTTCGACAAAGAAGGAAACGCTGTACAAACGAGTCGCGCCCGAAGATAGCGCCAGTATGCTGGATTCGCTCGAAAGTGAGCCGGTCGGCCGCTTACTCTGCCCGACCGATGTCCCGTTCTTTCAGCGCCAGAGGAAGATCGTTCTGGAAAACTCGGGCGTGATTGATCCGGAGCGCATTGAAGAATACATCGCGGCCTCGGGATACTCCGCGCTGGTGCAGGCGCTGACGGAGATGATGCCTGCGCAAGTGATCGAACAAGTCGTCAAGAGCGGTCTCCGTGGGCGCGGCGGCGCGGGTTATCCCACCGGGCTCAAGTGGAGCACAGTCTCCAAGGCCGTAGGCACGAAGAAATATGTAATTTGCAACGCCGATGAGGGCGATCCCGGAGCATTCATGGATCGCAGCGTGCTGGAGAGCGATCCGCATCGTGTGCTGGAAGGCATGCTCATCGCCGCTTATGCAGTGGGCGCGTCGGAGGGATACATCTACGTCCGCGCCGAATATCCACTGGCGATCAAGCGGCTGAAAGTCGCGATCCGGCAAGCGGAACGAATCGGGCTGCTGGGTGCGGACATCTGCGGCACGCACTTCAGCTTCCGCATCGATCTGCGACTGGGGGCGGGCGCTTTCGTTTGCGGCGAAGAGACTGCGCTGATTGCCTCGGTGGAGGGCAAGCGCGGAACGCCACGCCCGCGTCCGCCGTATCCCGCGCAGGAAGGCCTGCTCGGCCAGCCCACACTAATCAACAATGTCGAGACCTTCGCCAACATTCCGCCCATCATTCGCAACGGCGGAGACTGGTATGCGGCGATCGGCACGGAAAAAAGCAAAGGCACCAAGGTGTTTGCGCTGGCAGGCCGGGTTCAGAACACGGGCCTGGTGGAAGTCCCCATGGGCATCACGCTGCGCGAAATGGTCTTCGACATCGGCGGCGGCGTTCCTGAAGGAAGAACTTTCAAGGCGGTCCAGACCGGAGGCCCTTCGGGAGGCTGCTTGCCTGCGGAGTGTCTGGATATGCCCGTGGACTACGAGTCCCTGGCCAAGGCTGGTTCGATCATGGGCTCTGGCGGCATGATTGTGATGGATCAGAGTTCGTGCATGGTGGATGTCGCCAAGTACTTTATGGATTTCTGCATGACCGAATCTTGCGGCAAGTGCATTCCATGCCGGGTGGGCACCTACCAGATGCATCGCCTGCTGGATACGATTACGAAACTCAGCGCCACGCCCCAGGACCTCGCGTTGCTGGAGGAACTATGCGATCTCGTCAGGAACACCAGCTTGTGCGGCCTGGGGCAGTCTGCGCCGAATCCGGTATTGAGTACTTTGCGCTACTTTGCCGATGAATATGAAGCCCACATCCAGCAAGGCGAGTGTTCTGCACATGTTTGCAGCAAAGGGGAACGGGCATGAGTCCGGCAGCCACCAACGTCAAGACTCTGAAAATTGATGGCCGCGATTTCAGCGCCCGCAGCGATGAGACCATCCTCGACGTCGCACGGCAGAACGAAATATTCATTCCACGGCTCTGCGAACTGGAAGGGCTGTCCACTGTAGGCGCCTGCCGGCTTTGTCTGGTGGAAGTGAAGGGTTCCAACCGGCTGCTGGCGTCGTGCGTGACTCGCGTGGAAGAGGGAATGGATGTAACTACAACTTCCGAGCGCTTGGAACGGTATCGCAAAGGCATTTTGGAGTTGCTGTTCACCGAGCGCAATCACATTTGCTCGGTTTGTGTATCCAACGGACATTGCGAGCTGCAAACTCTAGGGCAAAAGCTGGACATCACTCACGTTCACTTTCCGTACCGATTTCCCAGTCTGCCCGTAGATGCTTCTCATGAGCGTTTTGTAGTCGACCACAACCGCTGCATATTATGCACGCGCTGCGTGCGCGTCTGTGAGGAGATCGAAGGCGCCCATACCTGGGATGTGATGGGGCGGGGTATCGACTGCCAGGTCATCACCGATTTGGAGCAGCCGTGGGGTTCTTCTGAAACCTGCACCAGCTGCGGCAAGTGCGTGCAAGTCTGTCCGACGGGCGCGCTCTTTGAGAAGGGGCGCTCGGTTGCGGAGATGGAAAAACGCCGCGACTTCCTGCCTTATTTGAATCTGATGCGGGAGGGCCAGAGTGAGTGAGGAACGGCTGAATAAGAAGCGGATGGCATCGGTGTGGCTGGATGGCTGTTCCGGATGCCACATGTCCTTTCTCGATCTCGACGAGCGTCTGCTCACGCTGGCCGAAAGCGCTGACCTGGTCTACAGCCCGCTGGTGGACGCGAAAATATTTCCCGAGGATGTGGACGTTACGCTGGTGGAAGGCGCGGTCAGCAGCGAAGAAGACCTGCGCAAGATTCGCATGGTGCGCGAGCGCACGAAAGTTCTGGTGTCTCTCGGAGATTGCGCGGTGACCGCCAATGTTCCTGGGATGAGGAATTCGTTTGGGACGAAAGCGGTGTACGACCGCGCATATATCGAAAATGTGACGCTCAATCCCAGTATCCCGAACCAGATCGTTCCGGCTCTGTTGCCCCACTCGCGGCCCATCCATGAATATGTTGCGGTGGACGTATTTATCCCGGGATGTCCGCCGTCAGCGGACGTGATTTTCTATGCGGTCAGCGAATTGTTAGCAGGCAGGCAACCCGACTTAAGCCCAAGGACGCGCTTCGGCGCCTAGGAGCAATTGTGGAGAAGGGCAGAACCATCGTCATCGATCCGGTCACGCGTATCGAGGGGCACGCCAAGATCACGCTGCACCTCGACGACCACGGGAATGTCGAGGACGCTCGCTTCCATGTGACTCAGTTTCGAGGATTCGAGAAACTCTGCGAGGGACGGCCCTTCACCGAAATGCCGTCGCTCATGGCTCGAATCTGCGGAATTTGCCCGGTCAGCCACTTAATTGCGTCGGCCAAGGCTTGCGATGCGTTGCTCGCGGTGCGTATCCCGCCCACGGCGGACAAATTGCGCCGCATCTTTAACATGGCTCAGATTGTGCAATCGCACGCCTTGAGCCTGTTTCATCTTTCCTCGCCCGACCTGTTGCTGGGCATGGATGCCGATCCGGCCAAGAGCAATCTGTGGGGAGTGTTTGAAAAAGATCCGCAACTCGCTCGCGATGGCATCCGCCTGCGGCAGTTCGGCCAGCAGATCATCGAGCGTTTGGGCGGCAAGCGCATTCACCCCGCCTGGGTAGTGCCCGGCGGCGTGAGCGAGCCACTCAGCGAGACGGATCGGGATGCAATCCTCGGCGGAGTTCCCGAGGCGTTGGCCATTGCCGAGCGCACCCTGCAGTGGTTCAAAGGGACGATCGAGAGATTCCGCGAAGAGGTTGCGACCTTCGGGAACTTTCCCTCCCTGTTCATGGGAATGGTGAAAGAAGACGGCGGGCTTACGTTTTACGACGGTAAGCTGCGAATCGGTGACGCGACCGGGGACATCCTCGACAGGAATCTGGACCCCGCGCGTTATTTCGATTATCTCGGCGAAAAAGTCGAGTCCTGGAGCTATTTGAAGTCGGCATACTACAAGCCCAAGGGTTATCCGGAGGGCATCTATCGCGTCGGACCGCTCGCCCGCTTGAATGTGGCCGACCGCTGCGGAACTCCGCGGGCCGATCAGGAGTTAGCTGAATTCCACGAATTGCAGCGCACGGCTCTGCTGAGTTCGTTCCACTATCACCAGGCGCGGCTGATCGAGATTCTCTACTGCATCGAGCGCCTGGAACAGTTACTGAACGACCCTGAGATTCTTTCCAAGCACGTTCGAGCCGTGGCCCGGCCCAATGCTCTCGAGGGCGTGGGCGCCTCCGAAGCTCCCCGCGGCACGCTATTTCATCACTACAAGATCGATGAGCAGGGTTTGATTCGTTGGGTCAACCTGATCATCGCCACTGGACAGAACAATCTCGCGATGAATCGCAGCATTCTGCAGGTGGCCAAGCATTTTGTTCATGGCGAGCAACTCAAGCCCGGCATGTTGAACCGCGTGGAAGCCGCCATCCGCGCCTATGATCCCTGCCTCAGTTGCTCGACCCATGCGGTTGGGCAGATGGCGCTGAGGGTTCAGCTCATCGATGCAGGGGGAGAAGTAGTTGCTGAAGTTGCCCGTCCGTGAAGATGCCATGCATCCCATGCCGCGTATTTTGATTGTAGGCTACGGCAACCCGCTGCGCTGCGATGACGGCGTAGGCTGGCACGCCGCCGAGGAATTGTCGCGCCGGCTTTCAGCCGAAGATGCCGAAATCATAATCTGCCATCAACTGACTCCCGAATTGGCGGATCAGGCCAGCCGGGCTGACGTGGCATTCTTCATCGACGCCGCCCGCGATGGCCTGGCCGGGGAACTGACCTGTGACGCGCTAGTTCCGGAGGCGGCGGCTTTTTCTTTCACCCACGAACTGCCGCCGGCAGCGGTACTCAAGTTGGCCCGGGAACTCTATGGCAGGTGTCCGCAGGCGTTTGCGGTCTCACTATGTGGCGAGTGTTTCGATCACGGCGAGAAGCTTTCGGCCAAGGTGGCAGAGAGCCTGCCGCGCCTGGTGGAGTTGGTGCAGCAAACCGCTCAGCGTGGGTGATGCGGGAGTCGTCAACTGGGACGAAAGTCGGATTCGTATCAGGGCACGCCTTCAGGCGTGCCGCCAATATCCCCCTCGTGAAAGGCCCGCGCGCCACGGGCGCAATCAGCGTAGTTGTACCCTGCCCTGCGGGCGCGGAACGGAATTTGCAAATTGCTCGACGGAACACCCTGAAGGCGCACCCTGATACAAACCAACGCCTCGGACTGACCGAATCAAGCCTTAGCCCCGAACTGTTAGCACCGGGCACTTCGCGCGGCATACCACCTCGTGGGCGATTGCCCAGGGCATATGAGCCGAAGTGCGAGCTGCTCCGATCCCGTAGCCCTTCACTCCCATCACGATCAAGTCCGCCTCATGCTCTGCAGCCGCATCCAGAATCGCATCCGGCAGCAGATGAGTGCTGACTACGTTTTGCACCTTGCACTTCAGGTTCGAAGCATCCGGGATTAGTTTTCTGAGCCGATTCAGAGCATCTTTTGTATCGGCTGCTTGCCGCTCCTTGTAGTCGATATCGGGATACCAGTACGGGCCAACCTCGGCTATGGAGATCGGAGGAACGGCATGAAGCAGGACCAACTCGCCCTCGATTTGGTTGGCGAAATCCACGGCGTAGGGGAGCGCGTTCAACGATGCCGCTCCGAAATCTGTCGCAAAGAGGACTCTACGGACCTCGACCGGATACCTTCCGGCCTTAACGTGAGGTCCAATCGTCAACACTGGGCAGGGTGTGAGCCGGAACAATTCTTCCGCCACCGATCCCAGCATCAGCTTCTTGAGCCCCGTCCGGCCGTGAGTCCCCAGGACCAGCAGATCGACACGCTTTTCCTCGATGATCTCAGCCAGCACATCCCAGAGCAGCCCGCGTTTTATTACCTCGGTGTGCTGCACATCCCTGAGCTGCGGCTCAGCCGCGAGTTGTCGCAGGGAAGCCTCCGCCTGCTGACGGCCAGGGTCCATACTCAACGGCACCGGGTCAAGCGGGACGGGAATCCATGGCTCAGCCGGGAGAACATGAACCACATAGAGCTGAGCTTCATTCGCATGTGCAATCGCACCTGCGTAGGTCAATGCCTTCTGCGACGCTTCAGAGAAGTCGGTCGCCAGAATAATATTCTTGAAGGTTATGCTCTTTTCTACCGCTAGGGTCGTCATTGCGGTCCTCCTTTCGGGGAGCCAGACTGGGAGCGCCCAAACCGCGAAGCTAAGCGCCGCCGGTTTGTGGATACCACCTACACCATGATTGTCGAACAGGCGGGCGGAACCAGCCGTGAAGAGACACACGGCGGCTTGTGATTGCAATCACATGGAGCCAACGGTCAGATCGGTCTCCGCTCGGGGACGCCCGTTAGGGGCGTAGTTTGGAGTTCGAACTGCAAAGGCAATACCACGAAGGACACGAAGTTCCACGAAGGCCTCGATGGGAAGGTTTTCCTTCGTGTACCTTCGTGGTTGAACTGAATTCCCCCGCAAACTGACCCACCGCCGAACATTCAGAGGAATCGCTTTATCGCAGCACGGCCGGCAAACCCTTCACCGCGCGCATGTATTGCGCGCGCTCGAAGGCTGACGGATCGGAGCAGCGCAACTGGCTCATGCTCCCCTGCATCTGGCGGACGGACTCATATTCGTGAATTTCCATCCACTCCTGCACACCGTGCTCCACATGCCGCAGATATTCAATGCCGTTGCGCAGTAACGACGAGCACAGCATGGTGACGTTGGCGCCTACCATCAGCAGCTTGATGACGTCCTCAGGTCCATGAACTCCGCTGGTCGCCGCCAAGTTGGCTTTGATGCGCCCGTAGAGAATGCCAATCCAAGTGAGGGGTAACCGTAGGTCTTGCGGCGTGCTGAGCAGGACATTGGGTTTAATTTCCAGTTCCTCGAGGTCGATGTCGGGCTGATAGAAGCGGTTGAACAAGACCAGCCCGTCCGCACCGGTTTCGTCCAGCCGTTTGGCCATATGGGCCATGTTCGTAAAGAAGGGGCTGAGCTTGACCGCAACCGGAATGTGGACAGCGCACCTCACCGCTCGCAGGATGCTGATGTAACTCCGCTCCACTTCAGCTGCCGTCATGTTGATGTTCGTAGGAATGTTGTAGATGTTGCACTCCAGGGCGTCGGCCCCGGCCTGTTCGATTTCCCGGGCGAATTCCGTCCAGCCGCCCAGCGTGGCGCAATTGAGGCTGGCAATGATGGGAATGTTCACCGCCGCCTTGGCCTTACGAATGTGCTCGAGGTAACCTTCCGGGCCGGTTTGGTACTCGCCGGGCGCCGGAAAGTAGGTCAGCGACTCGGCGTAACTCTCGCTCCCAGCAGCGAGATGTTGCTCGAGTTCCAGGTTCTCCTGCCGCAGTTGTTCCTCAAAGAGCGAATACAGGACGACGGCGGAGGCACCCGCATCTTCCAGGCTGCGGATCTTGCCGATTTCGTGGGAAAGGGGCGAGGCCGAAGCTACTAGCGGGGTGCGCAAACGCATGCCGAGATAAGCGGTGCTGAGATCCATAACGTTACTCTCCTAAACCGAAAGCTACTTTGCGGCTCCTACTGGAACTTGTTTTTCCTCACGGGCCTTTTCCGGCGCTGCGGCTTCTCTGGCCGGCGCCGGCGCCATTTTCCGCTGGGCCAGATACTCATACAGGTGGAAGCGGAAATCCGCGTCGTTCTGAGCTTGCTGCCATAGCAGCTTGGCATCTTCAGGCTTGCTCTTGGTGAGCATCTTGAAGCGGGTCTGCTGCTGCAGGAAGTCCTGTACCTTGCGCGTGGGAGTGCGTGAATCAAGGGAAAGCGGATTTTCGCCGATTCGGCCGCGCTCGGGGTTGTAGCGATAGAGCAGCCACTGTCCGGAGTCCACCGCAACTTTCTGGTCGGACATTGCAGTCGTCATGTTGATGCCGTGCGCGATGCAGTGCGAGTACGCAATGATCAGGCTGGGACCGTTGTAAGCCTCCGCCTCCAGGAACGCCTTGAGAGTGTGCTCGTCCTTAGCTCCCATGGCGACGCTGGCTACGTACACATTGCCGTAGCTCATGGCCATCAGGCCGAGATCCTTCTTCGCGGAGGGTTTCCCGCCGGCGGCAAATTTGGCTACGGCGCCCCGCGGCGTGGACTTGGACGCCTGTCCTCCAGTGTTGGAGTAGACCTCGGTATCGAGCACCAGCAGGTTCACGTTGCGTCCGCTGGCCAGCACGTGATCGAGGCCGCCGTAGCCAATGTCATAGGCCCAGCCGTCGCCGCCGACGATCCAGACGCTTTTCTTTACCAGCATGTCGGCAACGGCCAGGAGTTGTTTCGCTTCCGGCGAGTCCATCTTTTGCAGCTCTTTCTTCAGCAGGGTGACCCGCTCTCGCTGCGAGTAAATGTCGGCCTCGTCGGCTTGCGGGGCGCTAAGGAGAATCTCGGCAAAATCCTGGCCGATGGAGGGCGCCAGGCGCTTAACCAGTTCGCGGGCGAACTCCGTCTGCTTATCGATCGAAACCCGGAAGCCCATGCCAAACTCGGCGTTGTCTTCGAACAGCGAGTTCGACCATGCCGGCCCGCGGCCATCTGCATTCTTAGACCAGGGCGTGGTCGGCAGGTTTCCTCCATAGATGGAGGAGCACCCGGTCGCGTTTGCGATTACGGCGCGGTCGCCGAAAAGCTGGGAGACCAGCTTTAAGTATGGCGTCTCGCCGCATCCCGAACACGCCCCCGAAAACTCGAACAACGGCTCCTGTACTTGCTGCTGGCGAATCGTGCCGGCTTTGATGTGCCGGCGATCGAACTCGGGAATCTTAAGGAAGAAGTTCCAGTTCTCGCTCTCCGGCGCACGCAGCGGCGGCTGCGGCATCATGTTGATCGCTTTCAGCCGCGTCTCGCTTTTGTTCTTCGCCGGGCAAATGTCTACGCAGATGCCGCAGCCGGTGCAGTCTTCCGGCGCCACCTGAATCGTGTACTTCATGCTCTGCCATTCTTTGTCACGCGCTTCGGTGGTCTTGAAGGTCGCGGGCGCGCCCGCCAGTTCCCGCGAGTCATACACTTTGATCCGAATTACCGCGTGCGGGCAAACCATGGCGCATTTGCCGCACTGGATGCAGGTTTTGGTATCCCACACTGGAATTTCGAGCGCGATGTTGCGCTTTTCCCATTTGGCCGTTCCGGTCGGAAAGGTACCGTCGGCGGGAAAAGCGCTCACGGGAAGATCATCGCCGTGGCCCGCGTACATGACGCCAAGCACATCGCGCTCAAACTTTGGCGCCTCCGTAGAGAAGGGCGCCGGCATTGCAATCTTGCTGGTGGCATTTTCTGGAATCGTGACTTCGAAAAGATGAGCCACGGTTTCATCCACCGCTTGCAAATTTTTCTGAACGATTTCTTCACCTTTTTTGCCATAGGTGTCGCGAATCGACTGCCGAATGGCCTCAATCGCTTCGTCACGGGGCAGCACCATGGAAATGGCGAAGAAGCAAGTCTGCATGATGGTGTTCATACGCGAGCCCATGCCCGTATCGCGCGCCACCTGGTAAGCGTCGATCACATAAAACTTAGCTTTCTTGGCGATCAGTTGTTCCTGCACCGCGCGCGGCAGGCGCTCCCAGACCTCGTCCTTGCTGAAGGGGCTGTTGAGCAGGAACACTCCGCCCCGAACCAGTGAACTGAGCATGTCGTAGCGCTCGAGGAAAATCCACTGGTGGCACGCCACGAAGTTGGCTTTGGAAACCAGGTAGCTGGAGCGAATCGGCCGAGGCCCAAAGCGCAAATGGGAAACCGTGATCGCGCCGGACTTCTTGGAATCGTAAACGAAGAATCCCTGCGCGTAGTTATCGGTATTTTCGCCGATGATTTTGATGGAATTCTTGTTCGCGCCGACGGTGCCGTCCGCGCCCAGGCCGTAGAACATGGCTCGGATCACGCTGTCGGGCTCGACGGAGAACTCCGCGTCGTAGGTGAGGCTGCTGTGGCTTACGTCATCGTCGATTCCGATGGTGAAATGCGCTTTCGGTGTCTCCAGCGCCAGATTGTCGTAGACCGCCATAACCATGGCGGGAGTAAATTCTTTGGAGGAGAGGCCGTAACGCCCGCCTACGATAACGCTTGGCTGCTTCGCCGCACCGTCGCCGTTCTGGTTGCCTTCGTGAATGGCATTAACGACATCCAGGTAGAGCGGGTCGCCCGCCGATCCCGCTTCTTTGGTGCGATCCAGGACTGCGATGCTCCGCACCGTGGACGGCAGCGCCGCCAGAAAGCTCGCTACTGAGAATGGCCGGTACAGGCGAACTTTCAACAAGCCAACTTTTTCTCCGGTAGTGTTCAGGCGCTCTACCGTTTCATGCGCTGCCTCGGCGCCAGAGCCCATCATGACGATCACGCGCTCCGCCTCAGGGTGCGCCAACGTAGTCAAACAAGTGATAGGAGCGGCCGACGGTCGCGGCAAATTTGTCCATGATCGCCTGGACTTTTTCCGGGCACACCACGTAGTAAGGATTGCTGGCTTCACGCGCCTGGAAAAAGACATCCGGATTCTGGGCGGTGCCGCGCAGTACGGGATGATCCGGGGAGAGAGCGCGCTGGCGATGCTCAAGCACTCGATCCGTGTCGATCAGCGCGCGCATGTCATCTTCGGTCAGCATCTCGATCTTGTTGACCTCGTGCGAGGTGCGGAAGCCATCGAAAAAGTGCAGGAACGGAATGCGCGATTCCAGAGAAGCTGCGTGCGCGATGAGCGCCATATCCATGGCTTCCTGCACTGAATTTGAGGAGAGCATGGCCCAGCCAGTGGCGCGGCAGAACATCACATCGGAATGGTCGCCGAAGATGGAGAGGGCGTGTGTCGCCAGGGTGCGAGCCGAAACGTGGAACGCAGTGGGCGTCAGCTCACCCGCGATTTTGTTCATATTCGGAATCATCAGAAGCAGGCCCTGCGAAGCGGTGAAAGTGGTTGCCAGAGATCCGGTCTGCAATGCTCCGTGCACGGCGCCGGCGGCGCCGCCTTCGCTCTGCATTTCCACCACGTGCGGGATGGTGCCCCAGATATTGGGCACGCCCTCGGACGACCACTGATCGGCCCATTCCCCCATGGGAGACGATGGCGTAATCGGGTAAATCGCGATCACCTCGTTGAGCCGATAGGCAACATTGGCGACCGCTTCGTTAGCATCCATCGTCTTGAACTTGCGCTTCATGGCAACTCCTTAGCCTGTATTCTGGTGTACGAGACCTATGATGCCGGTTGTGTAAACCCTTGTCGGCAACCCGATTCACAGGGGTGTGTGATTACAATCACACGTCGATTCGAGGGGCACTAGTGAGAAGTTTCTTAGGTTTCTGGGAGCGGGGTAGCGGGGAGTGATGGAACGACAGGCGTCCCCGCCCGTCAGACACAGGCCTGCGGTCTGACCGGCGAGGACGCCCGTCGCTCCATCCGACCGATCACAGTTGGAGTACGGCGGAGATAGACTCTGACCCAGGATGCGCCTCGAAGGTAAACCCCAGGCGCTTGGAGATGACCTGCATGGCGATGTTGTCACGCAGCATCTCGGAGGAAACCCGCGTGAGTTTTTCCTCGCGCGCCACCTGAATTGCCCGGCGAAGCAACTCGATTCCCAGACCCTGGTTCTGACATTGGTCGGTGACCAGCACGGCGACCTCTGCCTCTTCATCATTGTCGCGCAGCTTGTTGAGCCGCCCTACGCCGAGGATGCGATGTTCGCCCGTGCCTGCATCTTTGCAATCTGCTACCAGGACAATTTCGCGGTCGTAATCGCCGAAGCAAATGCGTAACAGACGTTCATGGGCGACTCGCCTCTTTAAACTCAAGGAGGAGAAATACCGCAGGTAGACAGTGCGGTCGGAAAGACTGCCGTGAAATGCGACCATCAGCGGCTCGTCTTCCGGACGGATGGGGCGAATGGTGACGGCCGTTCCATCTTTCATGGTCCACTGCGTGACGTATTGCGACGGATACGGTCGAATTGCCGGCTTCGGCAGTTGCTCCGGGCGAGCTGACGGGTCCTGCAGCACCACGCGGGCATCGAGCGCCAACAGCCGTTCCGGCGAGGCCAGCAGGGGATTGATATCGATTTCCGAAATCCAGGGTTGCTCGACGACCAGCTGGCTGAAGCGAACCAGCAGACTCTCCAGCGCCGCCAGATTCACCGGCTTTCGTCCACGGATGCCTTTCAGTGCTTTGAAAATGCGGGTTTGCTCCATCATGCGCTGGGCCAGGGTTGTGTTCAGCGGGGGAAGCCCCAACGCGCGGTCTCGATAGACTTCCACCAGTTGCCCTCCCTGCCCGAATAGCAGCACCGGTCCAAACTGCGGATCGATGCTGCTGCCCAAGATCAGTTCGTAACCATCCAGCCGCACCATCGGTTGCACTGTTACTCCCGCGAACTGATCCGGTCCGGCCTTTTGCGCGACCGAGGAACTGATAGCGCGATATGCGGCCCGCACCGATTCTTGGTTCGCCAGATTTAGTTTGACGCCCCCGACGTCGGTCTTGTGCGTAATCGTCTCAGAGAAGACTTTCAGGACCACGGGATAGCCGATTTCGGCAGCCTGCTTTACCGCTTCGTCTTCGCTGCGGGCGATCCGCGTTTCCACCGTCGGTATTCCATACAGCGAAAGCAGTTCCTTGGACTCAAATTCATTCAGCAGGACCCGGCCGCGGCCGCGCGCATCCCGAATAATCTGCTCCACGCGGGCTCGCGCGATGTTGTCTAACTCCGGCCCTTCGGCCAGACTCGGAGTCTGGTACAGGTCGCGCAAGTTACGCGTGTAGCGCCACATGTGGGTGAAAATCCGCGCGGCAGTGTCAGGGAATAGGAAGGTCGGGACATCGGCGCCGTTCAGGATCGCCTCGCCTTTGCTCACGCTCGTGCCACCCATCCAGCTGGCGAGCAGCGGCTTACCCGAGCCCTGGGCGTAGGGCTTCAAACGATCGGCGATCTCGGCGGGATCGGTCATGCCTTGCGGCGCCAGCACTACCAGCAATCCGTCGCTGCCAGGATCATGAGAGGCGATCTCAATCGCCTTGGCATAGCGCTCGGAATCGGCATCGCCAAGAACATCGATAGGATTGTTGTGGCTCCAGTGCTGAGGAAGAAACGCGTCCAGCGCATGCAGGGACTCAGTAGAAAGCGCCGCCAGTTCGCCGCCGTTCGCCACCAGCGCATCGGTGGCTAACACCGCCGGTCCGCCGGCATTGGTCAGGATCGTCAGCCGTGGACCCTTCGGCCGAGGCTGCTTGCCCAGAACCTCCGCCATGTAGAACAGGTCGGCGATATTCTGCACCCGCAAAACTCCACAGCGGTGGAAAGCCGCATCCAGGACTTCGTCGCTTCCCGTCAGCGCTCCGGTATGCGATGCTGCCGCCCGCGATGCTGCTTCGGAGCGTCCGGCCTTGATGACGATGATCGGCTTGGTCAGCGCCACTTCGCGCGCCGCGGAAATGAACGATCGCGCGTCGCCTACTGATTCCATGTACAGCAGAATGCTCTTGGTGTGAGGATCGTCGCCGAAGTGGTAAATCAGATCGCCCCAGCCCACATCGAGCATGGAGCCGGTGGAGACGATGGCGCTGAAGCCCACTTCCTCGCGGCGGCTCCAATCCAGGATGGCGGTGAGCAGCGCACCGCTCTGGCTCAGGAACGCGACATTCCCCGCCTTCGGAGGGTCTTTCGCGAAGGTCGCGTCCATCCCAATCGTGGGATTCATGACGCCGAGGCAGTTAGGGCCGATCAGCCGCATCGAGCCACGCTGCAACTGATCTTGAATCTGCCGCTCCAAGGCAGCGCCTTCCGCGCCACGTTCTTTGAAGCCGGCGGAAATGACCACTGCAGAACGCACTCCGGCATCGATGCATTCGCCGATAATGCCAGGGATGGTGCCTGCGGGTGTGGCGACCACCGCCAGATCCACCGGCGCGGGAACCTCCGCGATATTGCGGTAAGCTTTAGCGCCCAGAATCTCGGAACGATGCGGATTTACAGGATAGACTTTCCCCGTGAAACTCGGACGCAGGAGGTTGTGCAATACCGTTCGGCCTACTGTGCCGGGGCGATCCGTGGCGCCAATCACGGCCACTGAGCCGGGAACGAACAGCGAGTCCAAGCTGCTCCTTTCCTGTGATGAAGGAGGGTTTGGTGAATCCTGCTTGGCCGTGCTTGGCGCCTGATCTGAGATACTTGTTTTTGTCGAACTCACAAAACCTCCTGCTCCACTTACACCTATCCCCGCAAATTCAAAGTCCAAGGCAGATATATCGGCGATTCTCGAGATTCGCTTCAGGGGGAATCCCATCATCCGGTTCGCCGCGCTTCAGCCGCGCACCGTAAGCACGGGGCAGCCGGCACCCGCCACCAGTTGGTGTGCCGTGCTGTTCGCCAAATGGGTAACAGCACCCATCGACCCAGCAGCCGAACGAACTCCCAAAACCATCAAGTCTACCTTATGATCCACGACGAACCGCAGGATTTGCCTCCGTGGGGAGCCAAACTCTACGAAGTATTCCGGATGGCACCACAGCTCGCTGTCCGCGGGGACTAGTTCCTGTAGCCGGCGAAGCAGAAAACCGGCGTTGGATTCCAAGTCTACGCTGCCAGCCTCCGGGCGCTCCAAAACGTGAAGCAGCGATAGGCGTGCCTGATGCTCGCGCGCCAACGAAATGGCATGGGGTAAAGCCGCCAGCGATTCATCGCTGAAATCCGTCGCGAAAAGGATCTGATTGAATTCGGCGACACTTTCCTGCGGGGGCGGAACGCGCGGACCGACGGTCAGAACGGGGCAGGAAGCCTGCCGGAAGATTCTCTCCGCGACCGAACCCATCAGCAGCTTAGGTAAGCCAGTCCGTCCGTGCGTGCCCAGTACCAGCAGATCGATGTCATGATCCCGGATGAGCCTGAAAATCACATCGACGACTTCGCCCACCGGACTCAGAACCTGGTGGGGCACGCCACGCAAATGCTCTTCCAGTAAGGCAACATCCATCTGGTGTTGCTTTCCCTTCTGATCCGCCAAGGCGCCCCAGTCCTCCGCGGTAACGAAGGTGTAGGAAGCGGGAGATAGAATGTGAGCGGCGTACAACTTTGCGCCGTACTGGTGAGCGATGGCCAGAGCATAGGGAACGGCCGCTTTCGAGCATTGGGCGAAATCGGTGGCAAACAGGATGTTTTGGATCGCCACTCTGGAACTTGCTTGTAAGGTCGTCATCAGATTGCCTCCTCTCCGTGTTTCGCAGCTTTAGCGTCCTAAGGTGCCAATGCAAATGCCTCGACGGCCTCGGCTAAACGGGCAAAGCTCTTCCAATTTCTATCCGGGCTTCGAGGCTCGGGGCGACCGCGAGCGCCCGCGAAACCAGGCAAAGCGCTTTGGTCTTCTCTAGGAGTTGTAACGCCCGCCCCCGAAGCTCTTCAGACGCGACGGTCAGACGGGGACGAAGGGCGATTTCGCCAATCGTGTAACCCTTATCGGCCTTCCTGACCGGGGCCTCGGCCTCGACTTCCAAATCCGTGTATTCGAATTTGGAGTACTCCGCCAGCGCCCGAAAGGTGGTTGTGAAACAGCTGGCAACGGCGCCCAGCAACATGTCTTCTGGCGTCCACCTCTCTTCCAGGCCGCCGAATTCAGGCGGCGCGGTGAAGTGGACCACGTTCGGCGCCGAATCCGCCTTCGCCATGCCATACCGGCCAGAAGACCACCACGCGACTACTCGAAATTGGTGCGTTTCCATTGGACGACTCCTTAAATAATTCCCTGAATAATTTCCTTGCTACACGCCACAGGGCCCTGCCGGGAAGTTAGCCGGCGATATGGAACGTCACCGTGATCGTGGTCTCGACTTCTACAGGTTCGCCATTCAGCAAGTACGGGCGATAGCGCCACTGCCTAACCGCATCCAGCGCCGCCGGCACCAACATCGGATGCCCGGACACCAGTTCCAGCCCTTCAACCAGACCGCTCTTGGATATGATCGCGCTCAACACGACTTGGCCCTGGATGCGAGCCTGTTGCGCCAAAAGTGGATACTTAGGCTCCACCTTCCGAATCAGTTGCCCGGAGATTACGCCTTGCGATACGCGCAGGCGCTTGGGCATGACCGGCGCCAACTTCGGGACGGCGTTGAGGGTCGAAGACGCACTGATGATTCCACCGATTACGCCCCCAAGTTGTCCGCCGGGAATTCCCCCTGGGACGCCCCCGATGACTCCTCCTCCTGTAATCGGCGGGGGAGCTTCTTCTTCTTTGATCATCTGTACTTTGCTGGGAATCTTACTCGGGGTGCGTAGTTGGCCATTCAAGATGTCACTCTGAATCTGCTTGATTACTTTTACGGCTTCGGCCGCGGCGGGCGGCGGTGGCGGAGGAGGCGGAGGAGGGGCTACCAGGAACGTCAAAAGCTGCTGCCTGGGCAGTTCGTCGGTAAACATCAGAGGGATGATTGCTAGAACTATGACCAGCAGGCATTGCAGGCAGAATGAGAACATGGTAGAAAATCCGCGCCGCCGGCGCTGCATCCCGCCGGACTCCAGCAGCACATCTCCAAACAGGGGAAGTTCTATCGGCGGGCCAAGGACCAGCGGTTCCGCTACTTGATTGCCTTCCACCAACTCCTTCACTCCCGGTTCGTGTACGTCAATTACGGCGTTCATGTAGCCTCCTCGGCCAACCCACCTCACGCCCGTTCGGGCTGGAGTTCTTGGGCGCAAGCCGCTTGACGCTCCAAGCCCCGGTTTTACCCTTGTCGCAAGCCCATTCTCGCCAAGCCTCCTCTCAAGGGCCGTGCCCTCACTCACGGCTTTTCGTGATTACAATCACAGATGGAGTGCTACAATTTGCGCGGGAAGGTTTCTAAATGCGTGCCCCTTACGGCCTCAATATTCTCGATAACTGCGCAGCGTGTCCCGTCCGGGAAGATCACCTGTTTTGCAATCTGCCGCAGCCTGCAGTAAAGCGGCTCAATGAAATCAAATCCACCGCCGTGTATCCGAAATCGGCGATGCTTTTCATCGAAGGCCAGCAGCCGCGTGGAGTGTTTGTACTTTGCGCTGGAAAGGTAAAGCTGTTCACGTCCTCGCAGGAGGGCAAGACCATCATCACCAAGATCTCCGAAGCGGGAGACCTGCTCGGACTGAACGCGACGATTTCGAATCGTCCCTATGAGGTCACGGCCGAGATGGTGGAGCCGGGCCAGGCCAACTTCATCGCCCGCGACACCTTCCTGCAATTTCTTCGCGAGAACGGAGAGGTAGCTCTTCGCGTGGCCGAACAACTCAGCCGCAACTACTACACCGCGTATGAAGAAATCCGGACGCTTGGCCTGACTAGCTCACCCTCGGAGAAATTCGCCAAGCTGCTGCTCTCATGGTCCCCAGCCGGCGGGCAGGCCAATGGCGCTCCTCAAATCAGATTGACCCTCACCCATGAGGAGATTGCGGAGATGATCGGCACCACGCGCGAGACGGTGAGCCGATTGTTCTCGGAGTTCAAGAAGAAACAGCTACTCCAGTTGAAGGGCTCCACTCTGGTCATCCGCAATAAGCCCGCGCTGGAGAAAATGGTGCATTCCTAAAAGCGCGATCCGCGCAAAGGCGCGAAATCACATCCTCATACCGGACGCCTGCCGTAATATTCGACGAACCTCAAGCTTACTGCAGGAACCTTCATCACACAGGGACCTGGGAGGAAGCGCGAAGGCTACAGATCCGCTGAATGACCACGTCTTTGCTGACGAACAGAACTCTATTGAATCGCACTAGCTACGTTGGAGAAAACCGTGTTGGAGTTGGTTCCGACCAGGCGCACGGTGCCCACCACCAACACAAGAATTACGGCCAGCATTACCGCGTACTCCGCGATGTCCTGGCCCTCCTCATCTGCCCAGAGCTTCCGAAACAAAGCTGTCATTGACCCCTCCAGGGTATGAATTTCGCTGCGTGAGCAGATGGTGCCTTTAGAACGAGTGGGTGTCAATGCGTGATTAGTACAGGCTTTAGACACATCCACAGGGGTTACCCCTCCGGGTACAATAGGTCGCATGGCTGCTGTGCTTGAGTTTGAGAATGTCAGCAAGGAGTACCGCAGCCTTTTCAGCACACACCGCCTTCGCGCTTTGCAGGACTTCAGTCTGAGCGTCGAAGCCGGGCAGATTTTTGGCTTTCTCGGACCAAACGGCGCCGGCAAAACTACAGCCATTCACCTCGCCATGGGCTTCATGCGCCCTACCCACGGGCGTGGCCGCATGCTGGGAGCGCCCTTCGGTCAGGCGAGCACTCGCCGCCGCGTAGGATTTCTCGCGGAAAACGTCGCTTTGTATCCGCGCCGCGCGGAAAATCTGGTTCGCTTCTATGGCGCGCTCAACGGCATGGGAGGCTCATTCCTGGCCAAGCGGGCGCGTGAGATGTTGCAGGAAGCGGGCTTGCAGGATCACTTGAGCCGCAACGTCGGCAGGTTTTCCCGCGGCATGCTGCAGCGCGTCGGCCTAGCTCAGGCCCTGGTAAACGATCCCGAACTGTTGATCCTGGATGAACCCACCTCGGCGCTCGATCCGCTCGCGCGAGTGGCGGTTCGCGAGCTGTTGATCGCCGCGCGTGACGCCGGCAAGACGGTCTTCCTGAGTTCGCACCTGCTCTCGGAAGTCGAACTCGTGTGCGACCGTGTGGCGGTGCTGCACCGTGGCCGGCTGGTCCGCATGGGCAAAACGACGGAGCTTTTGCAGTCCGTGGGGCAAATGGAGATTGTGGCCCGCGGCGTCGCTGCCAGCGACTTTCCCGGCGCCGTGGCCCGCGACGGCATAATTCATTTTTCCCTCGCGCCGGAGCTGCAACGCGTAGCTTTCGAGCGCATTTGGAGATCGGGGGGCGAGATCGTCAGCGTAAATCCCGTGCGCCGCTCGTTGGAGGAAGTGTTCCTGGAAGTGACTAAGGATGAAGCGACCAAGAACGGCGTGTCCGCGAACGGAGCACTCGGCGGCAAAGATTCTATCGGCGTAAAAGGCAAACCATGAAACCGCTGTTGCTGGTGGCAGTGAACTTCGTGCGCGAGCAGCGCTGGCCTATTTTCGGGGTGCTGCTCTGGATTCTCCTGCTCGCGTTCCTCGGACTGGCGACCGACATTCAGCGGGAACGCGAGGAACTGCTTTTCATCTTCAAGCAAGTCGCGGTGTACGTCGTGGCGTTCAGCGTCTTTTTCGGCGGCTCGGCGATCTATAACGAGCGCAAGACTCGGCGTATTCTTTCCGTGCTCTCGAAAGCAGTGGGACGGCGCCAGTACCTCTCCGGACTCGTGTTGGGTGTGACCATGGCTTGCGCCATCTACTGCTTCTCGCTTGGTCTCACGGGCAGTTGGACCCTCGGCCAGTCCGGTTTCCCTATCTCGCAGGTCTGGTTTCTGATGCTCTGTATAGGCGCCGCTTGCACGCTCGCGGGCACCGTCGCCCTCATGTTCTCGACTTTCCTGAATCCATTCCTGGGGGCAAGCGCCACGGCCCTGGTTCTCGGGCTGCCCATGGTGGCGGCGTACTCGGGCCGCACAGAATGGGCCTATATCATGCCCGTATATTCACTTATGTCGATGGTGATGAAGGCTTCCTTTAAGTCCCCGGGCGGGGTGTTCTGGCTTCCCGTAGTGCTGGCGGTGGCAGAGACGGTAGTGTTCTGGGCGTTCGCGGCGCAGATTTTCTCGCGGGTGGATATCGCCGTCTCCGTGGATTGAGACAGGCTTTGAGTGGCGCAGCGGTTCACCCGTGCGAGAACTGGCTTGATTCAAAACTGGCTTTAGCCGCTGAGGGAGACCAACTTCAGCGCAACAACTCCGCCGCTGAGCGGCTGGCGTATCTCAGCACCGCTCCCGGAAGAACGCCCAAATAGATCGTAGCGCCGAGGCTAATGGCCAGTGCCGCCCCCAGCGAAACTGGCACCGGCGCAACTGGAATTTCTTCCCGCGCCTCCCTCATGTACATCATGACGATAATCCGCAGATAGTAATAAGAGCCCACGGCGCTGTTAATCACGCCAATAATAGTGAGCCAGATCAAATGGGCCTGCAAGGCCGCGCTGAACACGTAAAACTTGGCGAAGAATCCGCCGGTAATCGGAATCCCGATCAGCGACAGCAGGAAGATGGTCAGAGTGGCCGCCAGCACCGGGGAGCGGCGTCCCAGCCCGGCATAGTCTTCCAGAGTGACATAACGTTCGCCCGCGCCCGCGAAGTGGCTGACCACGGCAAAAGCGCCCACATTCATAGCTGCGTACGACGCGGTGTAAAACATCGCGGCGGGGATTCCATTTTCGGGCAGCGCGGCAAATGCCACCAACAAATAACCGGCATGGGCGATAGAAGAATAAGCCAGCAGACGCTTGATGTTGTCCTGCACCAGGGCGCCGATGTTTCCCAGGGTCATGGAGAGGGCAGCCACCACCCAGATCAACCACACGCGCCCGGGAGCCCCCGCTTCAAACATGATGCGCAGCAGCACCGCAAACGCCGCGGCTTTGGGTGCAGTCGACATAAACCCCACTACCGGCGCGGGCGCGCCTTCGTAAACGTCCGGTGTCCACACGTGAAACGGAGCAGCCGCGACCTTGAAGCCCAAACCCACAAACATCAGCGCCACACCGGCGTAGGCCAGCATCGGAATCGCTCCCGACTGCAAAGTGTCGCGATGACGGTAATGCTGGTTGAGCCGGTTGCCCCGAACATCAAAGCCACGCCGTAGAGGAAGAACGCGGTGGCGAACGAACCCAGCAGGAAATACTTCACCGAAGATTCGCTGCTGATCGCGGCATGGCGGCGGAAGCCCGCCAGAATGTAGGTGGAGATCGAGGAAATTTCCAGTGCGATAAAAATCAGCACCAGTTCCACCGCGGAAGACATCAGGCTCATGCCCAGTGCGCCAAACAGAATCAGCGCGTAGTATTCCCCGGCGCGAATCCGCTGCACCGCCATGTACTCATAAGAGGTAAGGATGACAACGGCGGTGACGCCGGCGACCAGCAGGTGAAAGAAAACGCTGAAATCGTCCACCCGCACCATGTCCCAGAAGGCGGAGCCGGGAAGTTTTGCCTGAAACAGCGTTGCCGCGATCGCAGCCAGCGATCCCACCAGCGCGATCCCTCCGAGCGTCTTTTGACTGTCACGCTCGTCCAGCAGAGGGTCGAGGACCATGATGGCCATGCCGAAAAGCGCCAGCACGATCTCCGGCAGAATGCGGATGTAATCGGCGCTATCGGGCATGGTCGAGACGAGCTGAAAGGTGAAGTTCAATGGCCCACCATCCGGCTCGCCATTTGAGCGAAAGGCGCGAGCGCAGTCTGCACAGCCGGATCGATCGCGTTCAGCCAGAGCAAGGGCGCGACTCCCATCACCAGAGCGGCCACTGCGGGCGGCCAGAGCGCGGTGCGCTCACGGGCATCCAGATCGGGGAGCGTTCGATTCACTTCGTGCGTAACTTTGCCGAAGAACACGCGCTGGTACATCCATAGCAGATAGCACGCGCTCCAAATCATTCCGGTAGCTCCCAGGACTCCGTAAACAGCTCTGGCCTGAAACGCGCCGCTTAACACCAGGAATTCACCGATGAAGCCGTTCAGCAAGGGCAATCCCACCGAGGCAAGCATAATGAACGAAAAGAAAGTGGCATACACCGGCATGGGCGTGGCCAGACCGCCGAATTCGGAAATTTCGTAGGTGTGCCGCCGCTCGTAGAGAATCCCCGCCAGCATGAACAGCGCGCCCGTGGAGACGCCGTGCGCCAGCATTACGAACGTTGCGCCGTCCAGCCCGGCTTGCGTGAAGCTGAAGATACCCAGCACCACAAACCCCAGATGGCTGATCGAGGAGTACGCAATCAGCTTCTTCATGTTGGGCTGCACCATGGCGACCAGCGCGCCGTAGATGATGCCGATCAGCGCCAGAATCATGACCCACCAGGCGTTCGCCCGCGATTGCTCGGGAAACAATCCGAGGTTGAAGCGCAACATGCCGTAGGTGCCCATCTTGAGCAGAACGCCGGCCAGCAGCACCGAGCCCGCCGTCGGCGCTTCCACGTGTGCGTCCGGCAGCCAGGTGTGGAAAGGGAAGAGCGGAACCTTCACCGCGAAGGCGATAAAGAATCCCAAGAAACAGCCAGGGCGCCGCGGCGACAAAACCCTCGACCTGCCCCGAGCGAATCGCAGCTTCGATGGTGACGAAGTCAAAGCTGCCGGTCTTGGCGTACAGCCACAGAATCGCCGCCAGCATGAACACGGAAGCGATCATGGTATAGAGGAAAAACTTCACCGCCGCGTAAACCTTCCGCCCGTGGCCGTACATGCCGATCAGCAGCGCCATGGGGATCAGCGTGGCTTCCCAGAAGAAGTAGAAGAGGAACAGATCGAGCGCAACAAACACGCCGATCAGCGCGGTTTCCAGCACCAGCAGAATGATGAAGAATTCCTTCACCCGCTCGTTGATCGACTTCCAGGAAATCAGCACGCACAGCGGCGTGAGGAACGTGGTGAGCACGACCAGCCACACGAAACTCCGTCCACGCCGATGTGATAGTGAATATTCGGAGTGGGAATCCAGGGATGATCGACTTCAAACTGGAAGCCGCTTTGCAGCGCGATGAAGATGCGCCGGCAGATGCAGGGAAACCACAAACGCCAGCAGCGTAATACCACCAGCGAAAATACCCGGATATCGCGGTCGCGGCGCGGGAAGATCAACAGCAAAAGCGCCCCCGCCAGCGGGATGAACGTCACCAGCGTGAGAATGTAGCTGTCGATCGCGCTCATTGGGTTCCCATCCAGATCATGTAGGCGATCACCACGGCCGCGCCGGCCGCGATCCAGCCCGCGTAGGAGCGCAGGTTGCCGGACTGCATGTGGCGCAGCGAGTCCGAAACCTCGCGCGCGCCGGTCGGCGCTGTTGTCGAGCGTGGCGTCAATCACTCCCTGATCGACGCCGTGCCACAGAATTCGGGTTGAGCCGTCGATCAGAGGCTTGACAGAAGAGCGCGCCGTAAAGCTCATCCACGTAATACTTGTGGACCACGGCCTCGTAGAAGCCGCCCAAGCCTTGGGCAATCTGCTGCGGCAGTTGCGGAGCACGCACATAGAGAAGCCAAGCCAGAAAGAGCCCGAGTACGGCTACGCCGACGGAAATCACGGCAAGAAGCGTCTCCGAGGGGCCTTCTTTCTGCATGCTCTGCCGAGATGCTGGCGTCGCGCCGCTTCGGCTGCTGCTTGAGCCACTGACCAAGAATGAAGTACTGCGTGCGAGTGACAAAAACCGCTCGAACCGCTGCACTCCCAACCCATCCGCCAACGACCGAGAGCACCGCCAGAATCACCAGCGGAACCAGCATCACTGCCGGACTCTCGTGAATTCCGCCATGCCCATGTGCAGCCGTGTGCGCGGGCGCCCCCGCCCGCGTGCCCATCGGCACTGCTGCCGCTGTTTCCACCGCGATACTCCCCAAAGAAAGTCATGAACCACAGCCGGAACATGTAGAACGAAGTCAGAAACGCGGTGAACAACCCGATCGCCCAGTAAACCCAGCTTCCTAGGACTGGTGAGCGCTTCGAACAGAATCGCGTCCTTGCTGAAGAACCCGGCCAACGGCGAGAAAGCCGGCAATCGCGAATGTGGCTGCCGTCATGGTCCAGAACGTCCAGGGAATCTTCGTGCGCAGGCCGCCCATCTGGCGCATGTCCTGCTCGCCGCCCACCGCGTGGATCACCGAGCCCGCCGCAAGAAGCAGCAGGCCCTTGAAAAACGCGTGGGTCATCAGGTGGAAGACTCCCGCCGAGATACGCGGCCACGCCGCAAGCCATAAACATGTAGCCGAGCTGCGAAACCGTCGAGTAGGCCAGGACTTTCTTGATGTCGGTCTGCGCAACGCCAATGGTGGCGGCAAACAGCGCGGTCAGTGTCCCGATAATCGCCACCACCGTCAGCGCGGACGGCGCGCGTTCGAAGATCACATGCGAGCGCGCCACCATGTACACGCCCGCCGTCACCATCGTCGCCGCGTGAATCAGGGCGGAGACCGGCGTAGGGCCTTCCATCGCGTCCGGCAGCCAGACGTAGAGCGGAATCTGCGCCGATTTGCCGCACGCGCCCACCATCAGCAGGATGCCGATCGCGGTCAGCAACTCCGCCTGCCCGGCACCTGCGACGAGCAGGGAACGCGACACTCTGAAATACCTGGGTGAAATTCAGCGAGCCGAAATGCTTGATCATCAGAAACAGCGCAATCAGAAATCCGAAGTCGCCGATGCGATTGACGATGAACGCTTTCTTGCCGGCGGAAGCCGCCGAATCCTTGGTGAACCAGAAGCCGATCAGCAAATACGACGCCAGGCCCACGCCCTCCCAGCCGATGAACATCAGCAGATAATTGCTGGCCAGGATCAGCGTCAGCATGAAGAACATGAACAGATTCAGGTAGCAGAAGAAGCGGTAAAACCCGCCCTCCTCCCACATGTAGCCGACCGAATAAATGTGAATGAGGAAGCCGACGCCGGTGACGACCAGCAGCATGACCAGCGAAAGCTGGTCGAGATAAAAGGCGAAATCGACGCTGGAAGTTGCCGGCGCGAATCCAGGCGGCCAGGGTCTCCGTGTAGGGAAGTGCCAGCGAGTGGAAGCTGGCCGCGACCAACAGCGCCATGGCGAATGCCGCGCCGCAAAACACCAGCGCGACCGCGACTCACGGTCTGCCGCGAAAAGCGCTTGCCGAACAGGCCATTGATCGCGGCGCCGACCAGCGGCAGCAGCGGAATCAGCCAGAGATGGAGGTTCGGCGTCATAGTTTGAGCAGATTCACGTGATCCACGTTCAGAGTCTCGCGGGTGCGGTAGACAGCGATGATGATGGCCAGTCCCACAGCGGCTTCGGCCGCCGCCACCACCATGACGAAGAAGACGAATACCTGGCCGCTGAGCGCGTGCCAGTGCGCGGCGAAGGCGACGAAAGTCAGGTTCACGCCGTTGAGCATCAGCTCAATCGACATGAAGATCGTGATGATGTTGCGCTTGATCAGAAAGCCGATCACGCCGCAGGCAAACAGAATGCCGCCCAGAATCAGGTAATACGACAGCGGCACCATCAGTCTTCCTTCTTCCGGCTGCGCCGATCTCCGGCGGCGAAGCCAGCACCACCGCGCCCATGATCGCGATCAGCACCAGAATGGACGTGACTTCAAACGGCAGCAGGAAATCGTGAAACAGCAGCCAGCCGATGACTCTCGGCGGCCCGGGCAGCGCGCCCGCCGTCACCGATCCGTGTTGCCGGAGCGCGTCAGCAGCACCCAGGCGATCAGCACGCTGCCGATCAACATTCCCGGAACTCCCAGCAGCAATGCGATCCGGCTGCCCTTGGTGCGCTCTTCCTCGCCCGCATTCAGCAGCATGATGACGAATACGAACAGCACCATGATGGCGCCGGCGTAGACGATGACCTGCACCGCGGCGACGAACTCCGCGCCGAGCAGCAGATATTCCACCGCCAGCGACCCCATGACGACGACCAGCGAAAGTGCGCTGTCGATGGGATGGCGCTGCGCCAGCAGATTGACCGCGCCCGCCACGCAGATCGCGCCAAACACCGAAAATAAGATCAGATGAAGCATGTTCATGTAACGCCGGCGTCCCGCCGGCTGTCCGAGCGTCCCTGCACGACTCTGACTATGTGCTTCCCGCTCCCTGAGCGATCGCACGCCTACGCTCAACGCCACCACCAACGCCGTAATCACCAGATTCGCAATCGCCAGCGGCAGCAGAAACTTCCAGCCAAACGCCATCAGCTGGTCATAACGAAAGCGCGGCAACGTGCCGCGCACCCAAATGTAAATAAACAGAAATCCGAACACTCGCAGCACAAACCAGAAGACGGGCAGAATCGCCTGCAGCAGCGGCGGCCCAAACAGCGGCCCATGCCATCCGCCCAGAAACAGAATTGTCGCCAGGCACGCCACGGTGATCATGTTGGCGTATTCCGCCATGAAGAACATGGCGAACTTCATGGCGCTGTACTCGGTGTGGTAGCCGGCCACCAGTTCGGTTTCCGCTTCCGGCAAGTCAAACGGGATGCGGTTGGTTTCCGCATAAGCCGCCGTCAGATAAATAAAGAACGCGACGATCTGGCCGCCACGAAAAATATTCCAGTTCGGAATGAATCCCCAGAAGTGCCCGCCCTGCGCATCCACGATCTCGCGCAGGCTGAAGCTGCCGGAGAGAATCAGCACGCCCACCAGCGACAAGCCCAGCGCGATTTCGTAGCTGACCATCTGCGCGCTGGCCCGCAATCCGCCCAGCAGCGAGTACTTGCTGTTCGACGACCATCCCGCCAGCGCCACGCCGTAGACGCCGAGCGAAGTGATGCCGAGAACGACCAGCAATCCGATATTCACGTCGGTGATCTGCAGCGGAGTCGTGACCGCCGAATCGTGATCGAGTTGCCGATCGGAATCACCGCAATCGAGGTCAGCGCGAAGATCACCGCCAGCATGGGCGCAATCGTGTAGAGCAGCTTGTGGACGTGCGGCGGCGTGATGTCTTCCTTGAACAGGAACTTGACGCCATCGGCCAGCGGCTGCAGCAGCCCGAACGGCCCGACCCGCGTGGGTCCCCAGCGATTCTGAATGTGGCCGACGACCTTGCGCTCCAGCCACACGGTGTAGGCCACGGCCGTGAGCAGCACAAACAGTGCGAGCACAATCTTGATCAGCGAAACGAGGATGAAGATGCCGATGCTCAAGGCTTCTTACGCGATCTCTTCACGTGCTTACCTGCGATCCCCATGTTCCCTGTGGTCAAAACTTTCACGGGACACAGAGGAGCACGAGGTTAAGAACGATTAATCGGCGGCGACTCTCTTCCGCCGGTTGCTTGTCGTTGGTTCTCGATGACCGAATTCAAAGTGCGGGAATAACGTCCCAGCGTGCCGGAGTGAACAAGCGCATCGTTGGCGGGAACGATCAGCTCCGGCTGCTGCACCGCGCCCGGCCCGCTTTCCGACAAGGTCGTGTGCTGATCGTTGCCGGCCAGCAGGTTCATCCGCGAAACGTCATAGCCCGGCACCAGCCGCTGAATTTCATCGAGAATCGCCATCGGATCGAAGGGGCTCATCTTCGGCTCGAGGCCGTTGAGCCTCCAGCCAGACGGCGTGCCGGTCGGCCTCGCCCGACTGCGCGCCGCGCGACTGCCCCATGTCGGCGCTGCGTGCCGCCGCCGAAGGGAACCAGCTTGCGCACATCGAAGCCCATGGCGTCGGCGATGCGCACGATCATTTCGAAATCGCTCTTGAGTCCGGTGACTTCGCCGGCTTTCTTCACCACTTGCAGATCGCCGCAGGTGTTGGTGAAGGTGCCCGACTTTTCGTAGGCGTTGGCTGCGGGCAGAACTACGTCGGCGATGGTGGCGGTTTCGGTGAGAAACATGTCCTGCACGACGACGAAGCTCTGCGAGAAAGCGAAGGGATCGATGCCGAAGCGAGCGATCGGATTCGAGCCCACCACATAAAGCGCTTTCAGCTTGCCGGCTTTGGCGCTCTCGACCATGTCTGGCAGAGTGAGGCCGGCGTTTGCGGAAGACCGCTCCACTCCTGGTGGAACTTGCCGGCTTCGGCGACGCGATGATAGCCCGGCAGCAGATCGGGATAAAGCCCCATGTCGGCCGCGCCGCGCGAGTTGGCGTAATCGCCCAGGCAAATGAACTTTGCGCCGGCCAGAGCCGAGCCAAACTGCACCAGCGAGGCGATGTCCGCGCCGCGAATCTCCGAACCAAAAATGATGACCAGGTTCTGCTCGCCGCGAAGCTTGTCGCGAAAATCATGTGGCGACTGGCGCCCGTCCGATGCCGGCAGGCTGCCGCCATCTTCACCAATCTGAAGCGCGCCCGCAATCGATCATCCCGCGCGAGAAACGCCGCGAACTTGCCCTCCGCACCCTGCCGGAATCTGCGGGAACCCAGCGGCCTGGCGCTGCAGCTTGATGGCCTGCGAATTCACCACGTACAACTTCGCCGCCATGCAGGCGAACGTTGTTGCGAATCTGCCAAGCCAGCAGCGGATGCTGCTCCGTGGGATCGTTGCCGATCAGCAGAATCGCCGGCGCGTTGTACACATCGCGCATGGTGGCGGTAGCTTCCGGCTTGCCGGCCAGAGCCGCCGCAAAAGCAGGGAAGTCGGCGGTGCGATGGTGGTCGATGTTGTTGGTCCGCAGAACCACGCGCGCGAATTTCTGCAGCAGATAATTCTCTTCGTTGGTAGTGCGATTCGAACCGAAGACGCCAATCGCCTGCCCGCCGTTGCGGTCGCGAATCGCGACCAGGTCGCTCGCCGATCAGACCTGGAATGCTTCTTCCCACGTGGCCGGCGTCAGGCGTCCATCTTTGCGAATCAGCGGCTGCGTGAGCCGGTCTTCGTGATTGGCGAAGTCGAAGGCGTAGCGACCCTTGATGCAGAGAAAATCGCCGTTGATGCCGCTCTTGTCGCGATTGTCGCCGCGCACAATTTCCATGCCGGTGTCGGAACGGCGCACGCCCAAAGTGGTTTTGCAGCCGTCGGCGCAATGGGTGCAAGTAGTGCCGACGTGCTTCATCTCCCAGGGCCGCGTCTTGTAGCGGTAAGCGCCGGAAGTGAGCGCGCCCACCGGGCAGATGTCGATGCACATGCCGCACTCTTCGCACTCCAGGTGATCGTCCATGTTGGGCGCGATGATCGAACTCACGCCGCGGTTCTGAATGCCGAGCGCGGCCACGTCCATGCCTTCGTTGCACACCCGCACGCAGCGATAGCACAAAATGCAGCGCGGCCGGTCGAAGAAGACCACCGGCGACCACTGCTGCTCATCTTTGTGATTCTTGGCGTCGATGTATTTCGATTCGGCGGCGCCGTAGGAGAACGTCATGTCCTGCAATTCGCACTCGCCGCCGGCATCGCACACCGGGCAGTCGAGCGGATGATTGCCCAGCAGCAACTCGACCATCGACTTGCGCGCCTGATGCACTTCCGGGCTGTCGGTGGTGACGATCATGCCCTCGCCGATGACGGTGGTGCATGCCGTTTGCAGCTTGGGCGCCTTCTCGATCTTCACCAGGCACATGCGGCAAGCGCCCTGGAGCGAGAGGTTCGGGTAGTAGCAGAACGAAGGCACTTCGATGCCGACAGTTTTGCAGGCCTCGATCAGCAGAGTCCCAGCCGGAGCCGTGACCTTCTTGCCATCGACGTGGTAATGAATTTGAATCGGTCTTAGCCTCGACTCGATTGCGCCTTGCCAAGTCAGCCCGCTACAGCTCAGCCATGCCGGCTCGCCCACCTTCTCGAACGGACAGGGCTTTCCGTCCAGATGATCTTCGAATTCTTTTCGAAATTTCTTCACGATCGAAATCGTCGGCAGCGCCGCCGCATCGCCCAGCGGACAAAACGTCCGGCCCAGCATGTTCTCCGACAGATACTGAATGTTGTCGATATCTTTCTTCACTCCGCCGCCGGCGTGGAAGCGATTCAGCGTCTTCTTCAGCCAGTCGGTGCCCTCGCGGCAGGGAATGCACCAGCCGCAGCTTTCGTGCTGGTAGAACTTCATGATGCGCTGCGCGAACTTCACCATGCAGGTCGTGTCGTCGACCGCAACCACGCCGCCCGAACCCAGCATGGACCCGGCCTTCGCCAGCGAATCGAAATCCATGGGGACATCGATTTCGTCGGCGGTCAGCACCGGGCAGCTCGATCCGCCCGGCACAACCGCTTTCAGCTTGCGCCCATTCGGAATGCCGCCGCCGACCTCGTAAATCATCTTCTTGAGGTTGTAGCCCATGGGCAATTCGTAGACGCCGGGCTTGTTCAGGTGTCCGCTCAGGCAGAACAGGCGCGTGCCGCCGTTCTTCGGCGTGCCCAGCTTCGGCATACCAGTCCGCGCCGCCAAGAATAATCGGCGGCACGCTGGCCAGGGTCTCGGCGTTGTTGATGACCGTAGGCCCGCCCCAAAGCCCAACCACGGCCGGGAAGGGAGGCCGGATGCGCGGAATGCCGCGCTTGCCTTCGAGCGACTCCATCAGCGCCGACTCTTCGCCCACTTCGTAGGCGCCCGCGCCGCCGTGCCAGTAGATGTCGAAGTCGTATCCGCTGCCGAAAATGTTCTTGCCGAGAAAGCCGCGCGCGTAAGCGTCGGCGATCGCCTTCTGCATGATCTCGAGCAGATAGCGATACTCGCCGCGAATGTAGATGTATCCGGTATGCGAGCCGACGGCGATGCCGGCGATCATCACGCCTTCGATCACCGAGTGCGGATCGTGCTCGAAAATCAGCCGGTCTTTGCAGGTGCCCGGTTCGCTCTCGTCGCCGTTGCACAGCATGTACTTTGGCTTGGCCGACTGCTTGGGCACGAACGACCACTTCATCCCGGTATTGAATCCCGCGCCGCCGCGCCCGCGCAGGCCGGAGTTCTTGACTTCGTTGATCATCGCCTCCGCCCCCATGCTCAAGGCTTTCTGCACGGCTTTGTAGCCGTCGAGTTCGAGATAGCGGTCGATGTTGGCCGCGCCCAAGCCAAAGCGCTTGGAGACGACCTTTACTTCGTCGGGATGGGAGACCAGTGAAGCCATTTTGTAATGAGTAATTTTGTAAGTTCGTAATTTGAAAACCCCGAGCGCGGCGACTCCCGAAGCGAGCGGTTTTCAAATTACCAAATTACCCGATTACCAAATTTCAAATCTCACCGCGCTGCCTTTCTCCTGTAATCCTCCAGCACCGCGTCCATCTTCTCCGCCGTCAGGTTCTCGTGGAAGTCGTAGTTCACCTGCACCGCCGGAGCCCAGCTACAGCCGCCGATGCATTCGACTTCTTCCAGCGTAAACACGCCGTCGGGAGTGGTCTGCTTGTGCCCGACGCCGAGTCTTGTCTTGCAGTGATCGAGCAACTCCTCGCCGCCGCGCAGCATGCAGGCGATGTTGGTGCAAACCTGCACGTTGTACTTGCCGCGCGGCTTGGTGGTCAGCATCGAGTAGTAGCTGATGACGTTGCGGACTTCGAGTTCCGTCAACTCCAGGCGCTGGGCAATCTCCGGAATGACTTCATCGCTCAGGAAACCGGCTTCGTCCTGCGCATAGAGCAGCGTCGGGACCAGCACGGAGCGCTTGGTCGGATAATGCGTCAGCATCTCCGCAAAGCGCGATTCGAATTGGTCCGAAAACTTCATTTATGCGTTTCGTTACCACGGTGCTTCCCTGTGTTCCCTGTGGAATTCAAAAGCGTATGACCTACAGGAACACTACGTGTCCGAAGCACAGGCGTTTACCGATCAATCTCACCCAGCACGATATCGATGCTTCCAATCGCCGCCACCACGTCCGCCAGCAGCTTGCCTTCGCACATCTTCGGCAACGTCTGCAGATTCGCCAGGCACGCCGCGCGCATGTGCACGCGATACGGTTTGGCGGTGCCATCGCTCACCACGTAATATCCCATCTCGCCGCGCGGCGACTCCACCGCCTGGTAGACCTCGCCCTCCGGAACCGCAAATCCTTCGGTAATGATCTTGAAGTGATAGATGAGCGCTTCCATCTGCGTCTTCATCTTTTCGCGGTCGGGAAGCACAACCTTGGGCGCGTCCGCCTTGATCGGGCCTTCGGGCATGCCATCGACCGCCTGCTGCACGATGCCGATCGACTCGCGCAATTCCTGCACCCGGCACAGGTAACGCGCGAAGACGTCGCCTTCCTGGGCGGTCGGCACCTTGAACTTGAAATTCTCGTAGCCCGAGTACGGCATATCGCGGCGCAGGTCGAAATCCACTCCGCTGCCGCGCAGAGTCGGGCCGCTCGCGCCGAGCGCGATGGCATCTTCCGCCGTCATCCTGGCCACGCCTTTGGTGCGCATCATCCAGATAGGATTGCCGGTCAGCAAGTTCTCGTACTCATCCACGTTGGCAGGAAAGCGCTTGGCGAAAGTCTCGCACGCGGTCAAAGAATCCCAAGCGGCGGCTCCAGCGCCAGACCGCCGATGCGGAAATACGACGTCATCATGCGCTGCCCGCTCACCGCCTCGAACAATCGCAGAATGTCTTCGCGCTCGCGGAAGCAATACAGGAACACCGTCATCGCGCCAATGTCCAGGGCGTGCGTTCCCAGCCAGACCAGGTGCGAATTGATGCGGGTAAGTTCGTTCATCAGAACCCGCATCCACTGCGCCTTTGGCGGAATCTCCAGGCCCAGCAGCTTCTCCACCGCCAGCACGTAGCAAAGATTGTTGGTCATCGGGCACAGATAATCGATGCGATCGGTCAGCGGCACCACCTGCTGATAAAACTTGGCCTCGCAGGTCTTCTCGATGCCGGTGTGCAGAATACCCGATGTCGGGCATGATGCGCACGATCGTTTCGCCGTCGATTTCGAGAATCACGCGCAGCACGCCGTGCGTCGAGGGATGCTGCGGCCCCATGTTCAGGATCATGGTGCGATCCTGGCCGGGTTCGAGCACGGGAGTGGGCGTCATGTGGGCCATATGAATGAAGCCTAGCGGTAGCCCTCCACCGGATAATCTTTGCGCAGCGGATGGCCTTCCCAGTCTTCGGGCATCAACAGACGGCGCAGGTAAGGATGTCCCGTGAAGCGCACACCGAACAGGTCGAACACTTCGCGTTCGAAATAATTCGCCGCCGGCCAGACCGATGTCACCGACTCCACCACCGGACTCGCTGCCATCGAGGCGCACTTTCAGCCGCACGCGATCCTTCTTGGGAATCGACAGCAGGTGATAGATGACCTCAAAGCGAGGTTCGGAGGGATAGCGAGTCCACGCAGGTCACGTCGGCAAGGAAATTGAAACTGCACAGTCGGGTCATCGCGCAGCAGCGCGCAGGCTTCGCGCAAGCCAGAGCGCTCAACATAAATGCTCATCTCGACGCGGTCGAACTTGGCGCCCGTCGACCGAAGCCGGATTCCACGCCAAAAGCCGGGCAATCGCAGGATGATCCTTAAGAAGTGTGAGGTCGGTAACGGCCGGAGCTAGAGGCATTAGACTTCACCTCTTTTTGTCGCCGGCTCGCCCCAGTCCAGCGCGCCCTTTTTCCAGATGTAGAAGAAGCCCACCAGAACGATGCCGATATAAACCATCATCTCCCAGAAACCAAACATCTTGAGATCGCGCAAGATGATCGCCCACGGATACAGAAAGATAGCCTCCACGTCGAAGAGAATGAAGAGCATGGCTACCAGGTAGAATTTGACGGAGAAGCGTCCGCGGGCATCGCCCACTGGGGCGACTCCGCATTCGTACGGCGAAAGTTTGGCGCGGGTGGGACGGCGATATCCGAGAATCCAAGAGAGCAGGACAATCACACCCGCCAATGTGCCGGCAAGCACGAAATGGATCAATAACGGCAGGTAACGCGCGAAATAATTGTCCGGCATAGGGGAGCTATATATAATTTGCCACGAGCGCTGCCTAAACATTCTAGATTAGAGTTCGTAACTTGTTAGTGTCAAGCCGCGCAGGGTGCTTTGTTAAGAGTTGGTTAATACCGGTGGAGAGTTTCCGCCAAGCCTGAAAGAAAACCTCATGATTTTTGGTTTTAATACAGATGTCAAACATGACGATACGGTTTACCACGTGCAAAGCGAAGCCCGTGAAAACGAGCTGTTGCTGCAAACCCAGGTTTTTGTGCGTGGACGCTGCATCGGCAAACGCGCCACCTCCTACGCGGAACAAGCCGGCCAGGGCGGCTTCAGCGATCAGGAGAAGGAACAGATCCTGCGCGATCAGCACCGCTTGGTGCTCAATGCCATCCGGGATGGCCTGCTCGATTCGGTTCTCAATCAGCGGGAGAGCCAGGAAAGTCTGGCGGCGACCAGGGAGCTAGATCTGCAGTGGCTGAATGCCGGCTCGGTGCACTCCGATCAGGCGCTGCTCATGAAGCTTCGCGTCACCGACGGCGGCGCCGGAGTGCAGGGCGCGCGGCTCACCGTCCGCTTTGCTCGCCCGGATTCCGCGCCGTTCTACACGCAGGTCCTCACCGACGAGAGCGGGGCGGCAGAAATGAAGATCGAGGTGGACGAATCCGCGCTGCCCGATTCCTCAGTCCTGGTGCAGGCCAGCTACTCGGGCCGCACCGCGACGCGAAAATTTCAGCTGCGAAGAGTGGAAGCGTAGCGCCCGGCGTCCCGCCGGCGCGAATCTTAATTGTGTTCTAAAGGAGGGACTGGAGAGCCTCCCCGGAATCCAAATCCATTTCTAATTCTCCGAAGGCTCCTCAACGTGATCGATGACCAAAATTGTCGCCGGGCCAATTTGTGATTCCACTTTCAACCCGAGCTGTTCCTCAAGCGCCGCGGAAATCGAAGAACCGGAACCCTGTGGTGAATTGCCCGCGCCTCCCAGTTGGTTGCTATCCGGCGTCCAGTGCAGCGCGACATCGTAGGAGCCCGCAAGACCGGTCTTATCCACAACTGTGCTGCCCAATTCTCGCGACAGCAGCCGCGCCAGGTCGGCCATAGACATCTCCTTCGCAGTCACGCTGCTGATTCGTCCTCGATCCAACGACATCAACATTGTGTGCGGTCCTGCGGGCCGGCCGTCTGGGCCCTTGAGGCCGCTGGCGGCGGCATCTCCAGGTTTTGCTTGCTGAAGCTTGGGGCCATTTTCCGCGACCAGCAGAGAATAAGTGGGCAGCTCTTTGGTGTCGGCGTGTACCCGCAGCTTGAAACTGTGGGCCAGGAGTTCCTGCAGCATGTGCTTGGTCACAAGGCTGCGCTGTTCCTCGCCGAGCTTGCCGATCTGCGCGGCAGCGCCGCTATCGACGGTTGCCTCAATGTCATATTTCGAGTCAATCCAGGCAGGCGCGCCGGTGATTCGATTGCCCTCGATTCCGTATGCCTCCTGAATGAGCGCGTTCACCGTGATGCCCGTTGCCGAAAGCTCATTCGGAGTGAACATGAGCCGGAACAAATGGTTGGGTGAATTGTTGGGCCGGATGGAAGTAACCTGATACGTGGCTGCCAAGTTGCCGATCACATCGGCCTGCGCCTGAGCCCGGGACGGAGTTGCAGTTGCCAGGCCAAACAGAATGGGCAGCGCGACCGCGACGAATGCGGCCGCGCCGAGCATCAGTTTTCTGCTTAAATCCAATTTGCGTGCAGCTTGTTCGCTCATAATGTGAACGATCCTTTTCTTGAGGTCGGCGCCTGTGACTCCGGAGACGCAAGCCAAGGGCGACCCCATGCAAAATTCACAGACTTTCAAAATGCTCTCGGCGTAAACTCGCCGGTCACTCCCTGGTTCCAAGACCTCTTCATCGCAGGCGCGCTCGCGCTCCTCCAGCAGGCGTGTACCCAGCCACCAAACCAGGGGATGAAACCAGAAGATCGCTTCCACCAGCATGTGCACCGCCGCAGTCAAATTGTCCCGCCGGCGCACATGGCACAGTTCGTGAGCGAGAATGGCCTTCAGATGGGTATTCTCCAGATGTTGGGAGATATCTTGCGGCCACAGCAAAACCGGACGGATGATTCCGAAAATTCCAGGCTCCAGAGGATCTGGCGAGAGAAGTAAAGGGAGCCTTCCCGACATTCCTGCGACGCGCTCCAGCAATTGCAGAGCTTCTGCTTCCCGGCCTTCGCTCAGGGGAACGGAGCGCCGCAACACTGCCTTGACTCGCCGCCAGCGCAAGGACCAGATCACGAGGACGGTTGCAAAACCAAGCAGCCAAACGCCGACCAGGGGAGCCGCAAGCCAATAGAAGTGAGTCGGGGAGGCTGCCACCTCCGGGTGAGAAGCGATCGCCGGCGCGGTAAATGGCTGGCCGAACTCCACCGCCGCAACATACAGCGCATTTGTCGTTCCCGGACTAGGCGGCAGAGCCAAATGGCTTCCCAGAGTGATCAGCAACGAAAAGGGAAGCAGAAACTTCGCTGACGCCCCCAGCCACAGCCAATAGCGTGCCCGCGCCCGGTGGTTGCGCAAGAAAAACGTCAGGACTCCGGCCGCTGCTGCGAATAGTGTCGATTGCCACAAGTGATTGCCGGCCGCCGGCGCGATCACACCCCACGTCGCTCCCAAGAAGTTTTCAATCATTTCGAGTCGTCCTTCTTTGCCAACTTGCGAAGTGTTTTCTCGGCCTCCTGTACGTCCTCGAGCGTGAGTCGGCCCGATTCGATCAGGTGCGCCATGACTGGCTGCGTGCGCCCGCCGAACAGCGCCAGCAGGTCATCGATTAGCCGTCGTTGCGCCGAATTGCGGCTCACGCAAGCTTCAAAAATTGAAAGTTGCCGACCTTCCTGACCCGGAGCACTGCTTTCTTCGCCTCCAAGCGATAGACCGTCGTCTGGATCGTGGTGTACGCCGGCCTGTGCTTTTCGGGAAAGGTTTCCTGGATTTCACGAATGGAGGCCTGGTTCAGAGTCCACAGCGCCTCCATGATTTCGAAGCTCGAGTTAGGACCGCGTCGCCGTGGAACTCAATCGTGACATCGCCCCGCGGGAACAGTGGGCCTCCACTAGTCTCTCCGAAGGCGACCAGTTGGAAATCGTGCATTTCGTCGGCGGCGGATAGCGCAATGGAACGATGGGCGTCCGCGCCCGTCAGACCTGGGCCTGGGCCCTGACGGGCGAGGAGGACGCCCGTCGCCCCACCATAAGCGCGGCCTTCGCTGTGCTAAGGGCGCCCCCTCCCGAACTCCTCTAGTCACCCCTCTGTGCAAAATCTCCGATTGACTCCTGCGCCGCTATGCCTAGAATGTTTCAAACATTTACCCAGTAGAATTGTTTGAAACATTTTGGCCGTGCAAATGCAAGAGAAATTCACATCCCGGGATGTGGTGGCTCTTACCGGCATCACGCCACGCCAACTGCAATGGTGGGATGAGGGCGGCATCGTCGTGCCGGCGCGAGAAGGGCACAGCCGTCTGTACTCGATGGAAGACCTTACCGAAGTCGCGGTGATCTGCGAGTTGCGCGAGCGCGGCTTCTCGCTGCAGCGCGTGCGCAAGATGATGCGCGCCCTGAAAGCCGAGTTCGGCAAGCGCTTGGCTGAAACCGTAAGCGGCGCCTCGGACTGCCACCTGCTTACCGACGGCAAACACATTTATCTCGAAACGTCGGCCAAGCAGATCGTCGACATCCTGAAGAATTGCCGCCAGCCCATGCTGGCGATTTGCGTGAGTGACACGATTCGCCGGCTGCGAACCGACGTCCGGGATGCAAAAAAGGGAAGCGGTTTCACTTCGGCACAACATGTCTCGCAAGCGGGAAGGAAGAAAGCTTCATAAGCCGGGGACCAGTCGAATCTAGCGGAGGAAAGATGGTTGGCGAAATCGACGTTCTAAGCGAGTGGATTCCGGAACAGATGCAACCCGGCACGATCTTCGTGCTGGAAAACGCCGGTCGGGTAGGCGAACAGAGCGATCCCTACTGGGCGGTGCTGTCCTGCCCAAACTGCGGCACGCTAGGCCTGATCACGCGTAAACAAATCGCCGGTCTGCTGCCGGTGATCTGTGGTTCCGGCGCTTGCTCCGCACAATTCTTCATCTACGACAACGATATTGTGATCAGAAAACCCTTCTAAGCGGCCGCCGCGACAATTCTTCCGCATGCCTCTCTATGTGCTGCTCGCGAAATCCTGGGATCGACCCAGACACTCGCAGGAACTGTCATTCCGACCCTGAGCGCTAGCGAAGGCGGAGGAATCCCTACTCCCGGCACAGACCTTTAAAGGTACGGATGTTTCCACTTCACGCAGTTCGTAGGGCAATTTCGACCTACCATCATTCGCTGGCCATCGTCCCGCCCGCGCGCGGAAATCTTGAACCTTCGCCGCCTCAGTCTCGTATCAAAAATATAGGGAGGATCATGCCAAAGACGTTGCGACTAGCCGGGATCATACTAGCCGCTGCCTTGCCGCTTGCAGGACAGGCAGCTCCAGGAACGTGGCGGGGATACATCAGCGACCAGAAGTGCGGCCGGAGCGTCGATGCCGCCTGCAACAAAAAGTGCCTGGACAGCGGCGTCCCCGCCGTTCTGATCGACGACGCCACCGGCGGCGTGCTCACGATTGCCAACTCGGATCGGGTGAAGCCCTATCCCGGCGCTCATGTAGAGGTGGACGGGAGCCTTTCGGCGAATGTGTTGACGGTCAGCACTATCAAACCGTTTGTGGCGACCCAAGTTCCCTCGGTCGCCCAGAAAGTTCCAGCTTCGGTTTCTGGCCCTGTCCCGCCAAGCGCGCGCAAACCGTCGTCACATGCCCTGGTAGTCAAGCGTCTCGACGGCAGCACGATCTCCCCCAATGAAATTGATGCCACCGTCACTCGCCTGATGCGCGCCGCAAAAGTCACCGGCGTGGGCATCGCCATTTTCAACGACGGGAAAATCGCCTTCTTGAAAGCCTACGGTGTGCGTGACCGCGAGAAGAATCTGCCGCTGACGCCCGACTCCGTCATGACCGCCGCGTCGCTGTCGAAGTCTGCCTTCGCCTACATGGTGATGGAGTTGGTGCAGCAGGGTACACTCGATCTCGACAAGCCCGTATATCAGTACCTGCCCAAGCCTCTTCCCGAATATCCAGCGTACAAAGATCTGGCCTCCGATCCACGTTACAAGCTGATCACACTGCGCATACTGCTCAGCCACACGGCGGGCTTTCCCAACTGGCGCGCGTTCAATGGTGGCAAGCTCAATATCAACTTCGAGCCAGGGACGCGCTTCGCCTACTCCGGCGAGGGCATCGATCTCGCCCAGTTTGTCGTCGAGACTGTCACCGGCAAGCCGCTCAATGAATTAATGCGCCAGTATCTTTTTGAGCCCTTGGGAATGACGCGGTCCAGCATGGTCTGGAACGACGGTTTTGAAGCCAATTTCGCAGTTCGCCACGACGAGTGGGAGCGGTCCCTGGGACCGGAACGGCGAACCCGCGCCGATGCGGCGGGATCGATGCAGACTACGCTGCGCGATTACGCAAAATTTCTGCAAGGTGTACTGCAAGGCGGGCCATTACGGCCGGCAACCAAGGCGCAAATGCTCAGCCCCCAGATCCGCATCACGTCGAAACACGAATTTCCCTCGCTGTCCGAGGAGACCACCGACGAAAACAACGCCATCCACCTAAGCTACGGCCTGGGCTGGGCGCTCTACTCAACTCCGTACGGCGAGGCTTTCTTCAAAGAAGGCCACGACGAGGGCTGGCGCCACTACGCGGTCTGCTTCGAAAAGCCGAAACTCGGCATTCTGATCATGACCAACAGCTCGAACGGCGAGGGAATCTACAAGGACTTGCTGGAAACATTATTAAAGAACACGTTCACGCCTATCGAGTGGGAAGGATTTACGCCGTACAGCCAACTGCCCGTGCTTCCGCCCCCGAAACAGCATCACGAAATTGCCATCAAGCCCGAGGTGCTGGAGCGTTACGTCGGCCGCTACGAAATTGAGCCGGGAGAAGTCTTGACGGTTACCCGCGAGGGAAGCCATCTGTTCGTGCAGGAGAAAGATTCTCCTAAGATGGAAGTCTTTCCCGAAAGCGATCACGACTTCTTTGCCAAGGGAATGGATATGCAACTTTCTTTCGATTCTAAGACGGGCCAGCACGCCGCCGGCCTGACTCTGATTCTGAAAGGCGCCTCACTTCCGGCTAAGCGAACCGAGTGAGGGCGGATGCCCTCGTCCCACCGGCGAGATGAAATGCTCGACAGGTCAAAGGGTGGGCCAGACCCCCTCCCGACCACCAGTTTATGAGGGTACAGATTTCATCGTCGCCCGGAACGGTCGCATTGTGCCGGTCTATCTCTTCTTCGACAATCTTCCTTAATAGAGATTCCGCGACTCCCCGTATTTATAATGAGCGCCGTAGCGGAATTGGAGTCTTCAATGAATAGCGTCCAAATCGAACAAAAGAGCTATGAGATGCCCCCGCGAGAGGGGATCAGCATCGCGCATTTTCTCACCGTCGCCGACGTCGAGCGATCGGCTCGCTACTACGAAAAGGTCTTCGGCGCCCGCATTCTGACCATGGGTGACGGCAACGCGCCTCCGTACCTTCAGCTTGCGAATATCTGGATGATTCTGAACGTTGGGGGCGGGCCGACCCCGGATAAGCCGACGGTAACGCTCAGCGTTCCCGACCCGAATCACATCAACAGCTTTATGAATTTCCGGGTTGCGGATATTCAAGCATGCTATGAATTATGGAAAAGCCGAGGAGCGGAGTTCATCACGGAGCCGATACCCAAGTACGGCGAGATACGCTGCTACATCCGCGATCCTGACGGATATATTATCGAGGTCGGACAGAGCACCGACCTCACGTACGGCTGACGCTCTGGGGGTTGGCCAACCTTTCGCTGATTTTTCTTTCCGTCTCCTCGACTGAGGCTGCGGCGGCCTCATTCGAGATGAGAGGTAGCCGGAAAGGGTGGGCCAGCCTCCAACCGAAAACTAGGATTAGGGTGGTAGGGACCAAACAGGCCCTGATGAACTTCGACGAAATCGCCGTGATTGTCGCTGATCTTGAGAACACACGCGCACTTCGTGCGTACCCAAATTCCTGGCTTGCAAAGATTCGTCCTTCGCTGTATCAACGCTAAAGCCTGGGTTCAGTTCGCGTCGCCCGGCCCCTAACAAAGAGAAATGGAGTTACAGTCGATGAGGACAAGACTGCTTTCCGCCGTTCGCGCCTTCCCCGCGATCGCTTTCCTGGTCGCGCTCTGCATTTCGCATCTGTCAGCTCAACCGCAAAACACCACTTCGCAAGGCAAGACCCGCATGTATTACGTCGCTGCAGACGAACTTGATTGGGACTACGCGCCCAGCGGCATTGATCAGATGATGAACATGCCATTCACCGGCCTGGCCAAGGCCTTAATGGAACATGGGCCGCACCGCATCGGCCACATCTACAAGAAAGCCATCTACCGCGAGTACACCGACGCCAGCTTCACCCAGCTCAAGCCGCGTGCGCCGGAGTGGGAGCACGCCGGAATTCTGGGCCCCATCCTCCGCGCCGAAGTCGGCGACACCATCAAGGTCCTTTTCAAGAACAACGGCACTCATCCTTACAGCATGCATCCGCATGGCGTGTTCTATGCGAAGGACTCGGAGGGCACTCCCTACAACGATGGCGACCCTGGCGGCAAGCTCGGCGGCAGTGTTGCTCCCGGCCAGACTCACACTTACACTTGGGAGGTACCGGAGCGCGCCGGACCCGGTCCCAGCGATCCAAGCTCCATCGTTTGGCTATACCACTCTCACACGACCGAATTGATCGACGTGAATTCCGGCCTGATCGGCGCCATTATCGTCACCCGCCGCGGAATGGCCCTGCCCGATGGCCGCCCCAAAGATGTGGACAAGGAATTCGTAAATCTTTACATGCTTTTTGACGAGAACCAGAGTTGGTTTCTGGATTACAACATCGAGAAACATACCGACGACCCGGCGGGTGTGAAGAAGGGGGAAATCATTCCGGTGGATCCAAACGGCAATTTCAATTTCGCCTCTCCCACAGGTTTTGCCGGCGTGAACGAACGTTTCACCATCAACGGCATGTCGTACGCCAACCTCCCGATGATGACCATGAAAAAGGGCGACCGCGTTCGTTGGTACCTGGTCACCATCGGTTTTGGATTTAACTTCCACACCGCGCACTGGCACGGCAACGTGGTGTTGCACGATGGCAAGCGCACGGATGTGGTGGCGCTTTCTCCTGCTCAGATGGAAACCGTGGATATGGTGCCCGACGATCCCGGAATCTGGCTCGTCCACTGCCACCTGAGCGATCACATGGAGGGCGGCATGGTGGCGCGGTATGAAGTGTTGAAGTGAGGTAGTCGAGGCCCGTGATCTTTCAACACGTTGTTCCCAAGAGGTGAATAGTCCATTCGAGCAAAACCGGAGAAGCTGATGGTGCTGACCAATCCGCTTCCAAGGAGTCGATCGAATGGACCTTCACTTCTTGGGAACAAACGTGTTGAAAGATCACAGCCAGGCTCCCGGACGAAGAATAGAAGGGTGCTATGGACATTAAGACTCGTTTGATTGTCCTGAGGGTGCTGACCATCATCAGCGTCGTTGCGTTCATAGTCGCACTCTACACTGGGATCGAGGAACTTGTCGGGGACAAAGCCTTTGCTCTCGAGGCTATCGTCGGAATGCTAGCAACGGCTTTGATTGTTGCCGGGTGCTGGGCCACTTATAACAGAGCCCGTCGGCGAGCGGGCCTCTGACGAGGGAGGAGGGCCGGTGGCCCACATCTGCGCGAACTTTAACTCTTGAAAGGATCACCCAAGCTCCAATCTTGGGTGCCCCGGGTTTGCGGCGTTTGGCTAACCTGGGACCGCACTCGAAGCCACGGACCATAACCGATAGTGCCGCGGAGCTTGCAGGGTCCCGCGTCTCGAAAAACCGCGAGACGGGGGCACCCCCTCAGGGTAGGGTTGCCAGCGATCCGAGAACAGCTCCCGCATCTAGGGCAGGGGTTGAGAAGATGCAGCCGTCACTTCCTGCGGCGTGATCGGCACTTGTTCCACGATCTCAATGCCAAATCCCTCCAGCCCCGGAACTCGACGGCGGGGATGGTTGGTCAGCACGCGAATGCGGCGCAGGTTCAGCTCGGAAAGAATCTGCGCGCCAATGCCGATTTCGCGTTGCGCCTTGCGCTCCAGTTCGGGCGTAGACAGGCTGCGGTCGCGATGGAAGGTTAGCGCCGTCCGCTCACCGATGTGATCGACGGAAAAGCCTTTGGAATTCTGGTGCAAATAAATCAATGCGCCGCGGCCCTCTCGCGCGATGGCCTGCATGGACCCCTCGATAGTCGCGCGGCAGTCGCAGGCGATGGAACCAAACACGTCTCCGGTCACGCAATGGGCATGCATGCGGACCAGCACGGGCTCACTGCTGTGCTCGACATCTCCCCGCACCAGCGCCAGATGCGACTCGCTGCCATCCACCTCGCTGCTGTAGGCGATCAGGCGGAACTCCCCGTAGCGCGTATCCACCAGCGCCTCGCCGACGCGATGCACGTAGCGCTCGTGCTGCATGCGGTAGCGGATCAACTCCGCTACGGTCAGCATTTTGAGATTGTGAGTCGTGCAGAACTCAATGAGATCGGGAATGCGCGCCATGGTTCCGTCGTCGCGCATGATTTCGCAGATAATTCCCGCCGGAACCAGGCCCGCGAGCCTCGCCAGATCCACCGACGCTTCCGTTTGGCCCGCCCGCACCAGAACGCCGCCCTTGCGCGCCCGCAACGGGAACACGTGGCCTGGCCGCGCCAGGTCTGCGGGGCGAGTCGCGGGATCGATCGCAACCTTGATGGTTCGCGAGCGGTCGTAAGCCGAGATTCCCGTGGTCACGCCTTCGCGCGCGTCGATGGCCTCGCAGAACGCCGTCCCGTAGTTCGAGGTGTTCTCGGTGCTCATCGGGCCGATGCGCAGGTGGTCGAGACGCTCTTCGGTCATCGCCAGGCAGACCAGTCCGCGACCATATTTGGCCATGAAGTTGATGGCCTCAGGAGTGACCTTCTCGGCAGCCAAGGTGAGATCGCCTTCATTCTCGCGGTCTTCGTCATCGACGACCACGATCATGCGGCCGTCATGAATCTCCTGGATCGAGGTAGGCACGTCGGTGAATGGGGAACCGCCCGTCATGATTGTCGATTGTAGCAAGGCCGTTGGCCCCGAAACCAGCAGGCATCCCGTCGAGTAATGTCCTAACCACGAAGGGCACAAAGGATCACGAAGGAAAACAACCAGGCGACACCTTCGTGATACTTCGTGTCCTTAGTGGTTCATGAATTGGGTGCCTAGTCGTCAACTCAGCGCGCACCCGAAAATAAGAAAGGGCCGCTGGTTTGCGGCCCTTTCAATGACGGGGGGACCCAAAAGTTATAAAGTTGACTCGATCTCAAATCCCCATGCCTCAAGCAGAGGTTCAGGGATGTACTTGGAATTCTTGTTGCGTCGGGCCCACTCCCGCAGCCTCGTTGAACGCAAATATTGGTCAGGGGAGAGCTTGTATTCGCGCACTACTTGCTCGAATTCGGTGATGGTTGGGGTGATCGGTCCGATCGGCTCGGGCTTTCCCCAGTTAGGATTTCCACGTCGCTTAGCCATGAAGATTGCGCCTCGTACCCAGGATGATTCGACAGCTGTAAAAGTTTGATTCCGCAGCCACCGCTAAAGATTCACTTTACGGTATTCCTGAAATCGGCGAATAGCCCAGCCTAAACACCCTTCAATACTCGGAAGGCGATGATTCTAAGGGTAATCCGCCCTGCAGTCAACCAGATTCGCCGCTCTGAATGTTTCCCCAATCCCATGTAAGTTACACAAAAACAAGGATTAATAGGCTCGCGGGTCAAAAGCGAACCGATTTTTCCCGGACCGCAAAGTTCGCAACCCGTGTTGGGACGTTTCCCTTTTTAAAACTCCCCCTCGGAAGCCTACCTCGAATTCCTAAGTACAAGGAAGTGAGCAACATACAGTGAGGCTGGGAGAGGAGGAGGTGGCGATTCCGCAGGAACAACACCTATTACGGCAGTAACACGTCCCCATGACTGATCGGTTGACGTCTCCCGCCGTGCGTACCTAGATTGCTAAGAGGGCATCTAGCGGGTTTTGCGGGGAGGGGGCAGGCCATCACGATGAGATTGCAATCGCTCGTTCTGTGTGCAGACGAGAGAATCCTGCGCGTGCTGCGGCGTGTGCTCAGCGACCTGGAGATTGCCGTCGACCACTGTGCCGAGGCTGATGCCGCCATTCACAAGCTGACCCGGCAGCGTTATGAAGCGGTCATCGTGGACTGCGCCGACGAGCGCGTGGCCTCTCAAGTTCTCCGCAGCGCCCGTTCCGCGCCTTGCAACAAGCGCGCAGTGGCGGTTGCGATCATCGATGCGGACAGGGCGGTTCGGGGTGCTTTCGAGTTGGGCGCCCACTTTGTCCTCTACAAGCCTATCTCCGCGGAACGAGCCAAAACCAGCTTTCGCGCCGCCCGCGCCTTGATGAAGCGTGAGCGCCGCCGCAACACTCGTATTCCCGTTGAAATCCCCGTAATTCTCACATTTCCTGGAACAACTCCACAGCGCACCGTTACCTCGGATGTAGGTGAGGGAGGCATTGCGGTCCGCCCCGCCCCCAGCGCCAAAGCCGGGCCCATGGTGGTCAAGTTCACGCTGCCGGGGGCGGACTACGAAGTAGAGTGTACCGGCGAGGTAGCTTGGGCAAACTCCAGCCGGCAGGCTGGCATTCGCTTTTCCGATTTGTCTCCGGAAACCACCGGCCAACTCAAGGCTTGGCTCGAGAGCCACGCCCCTGAACTCGACAAAGATGATCCTCCCGTGCCCGCCACGCTCACCGATCTCAGCCCGGGCGGGGGCTATCTGGAGACGGGCTCACCTTTCCCCGTACGAACCAAGGTGGTTCTCTCCTTGGGCGCGGCGGCAGCGCAGGTTCGGGCCGAGGGCATCGTTCGCGTGGCGCACCCCGAGGTCGGCATGGGCGTGGAATTCATCCAAAGGACCGCATCTCAACGGGAGCAGCTAAGTAAGCTGATCGAAGCACTAGTCAGCAGCCACGGGGCAACGCCCGAGATTCTGGTGGAACCAGAGGGCCTCGAAGACGAGCCCTCCGGCCGGTCAGACTCATCCCATGAAGCCGACCCATTACTCGGCTTGTTTCTCACCAAGGCCCAACTTCCTACCGAGACTTTCCTGATCGAACTGCGCCAGCAGCGCGGCCCGCGCGCGCCGGTAGGGAGTTCAACGACCTAAGCTCGTAATCCTTAATTGGATTCAGAAGGTAAATCTAATCTGGTGCCCGGGACCGGAATCGAACCGGTACGTTCCTTTCGGAACTCGGGATTTTAAGTCCCGTGCGTCTGCCAGTTTCGCCACCCGGGCGGTTTCTGTTCTCGATATGTTACTCGATTACCGCAGTACTCGATATCCGTTCGAAAGCGAGTTACCTCTGGGGGGATGCGGATATACTGATTCTCGATAATCGAAAAATAACGCAATTCTCATCAAGCGTCCCCTTACAATAGAGTATTCTTGAGCGGTTGCTCACGACCTCGAGGGGGAGCGCGTGAGTAGCTTTAAGGATTAAAGCCGTGGCAGCTCAAATCGTTAGTGTTTTCATTCTTGCAGAAAACCGTCTTTTACGTGAAGCCCTCACCCGCGTGCTCAGCAAGAAAACCGACATTCAGGTCGTGGGAGCGTGCGCCTTCTCGCCTCAAGTTGTGGAACAGATCGCCGACGCGGCAGCCGAAGTTCTGGTGTCCGATTCCAGCGCGATCGCGTTTTCCGATTTGCAGCTGATTCGTGAAGCCCGGGCCGCCGTGCCCGGTCTCAAAGTCGTCATGGTGGGGATGGAGGATGACCGCGAGATCTTTCTCCAAGCCGTACGCGACGGAGTCGCTGGCTATGTGCTGAAGGAAGCTTCCGCCGCCGAGGTCGCAACCGCAGTGCGCGCCGTCGCCAACCACGAGGCCGCTTGCCCGCCGACTTTGTGCATGGCCCTGTTCGAACACGTGGCTGCAGAGCAGGTGCGGGTTCTCACCTTTCGTCTCAAGCACAACCTGGGACTCACCCGCCGCGAGCAGCAACTGGTCCAGATGATTGAACGCGGGCTCACCAACAAGGAAATTGCCTCACAGCTAAACCTTTCCGAGCAGACGGTCAAGAATCACGTGCATCGCATGCTGCGAAAGCTCGGGGCCCCCGATCGCTTAACGGCAGTGGAATTGTGCCGCGTGCCAGAGGTTGTCTCGTAACCCGGGTTTCATCCGCCATTCCGACGACTGGTACTTTTCTGGTACTGCTGTGGTAAACCGGCCATATAGCGCCGAATTCGCCCATTTCTGGGTACTTTTCTTTTCCAGGTTCCTAGTACACATTTGAACCTTACGCTGTATCCCCTTGAACGGAGATACTTTCTGCACGGAGAGGCCTGTGCAAAAACTAAGAGTGCTGGTCGCAAACCGTCCGCGGCTGATGCGGGATTTAGTCCTAGCCACGATCCGGGATCAGCCTGACATTGAAATCGTCGGAGAGACCGAGGACGAGGCGGAGATCACTGAACTGGTCGAACGCATGCGTCCCGACTATCTCATCGTTGGCCAGGAAAGGCCAGAAATTCGCCCTGGTCTGTGCGGTTTCTTGCTAGGGCGCTATCCCCAGATGAGAATTCTCGCTGTGGGCACCGAACAAAACAGCAGCATCTTTTACTGGGCGTTCATCGACATCCGCTCCAAACCCGTGGAGACTTCAGAACAGGGAATGCTGAGCGCTTTACGCGGTCGAGCTGTTTTGGTGCAAACCTAGAGCCAAGATGCTAATGGTTGCTGCGCTTGACAAAGCGAAGTCGTCGCTGGTGTTTGCTGGCCGGTCTACGAAGAATCCGAAATTCTTCAAAAGGGTGGATCAACCCAGTGACTGGCGTTGGTATTTGGTCTTTGCAGGCCTGGCCAGCGCGACTCGTATGAGAGTGCGGGGTTGAAGTTTGTGAATTACCGGGATTGAGTCGGAATATCCCGTAAGTATTGTTCGTGCATTGGGTTAGCTCACAGAAGCCCTGTAAGTGAGGGGGCGGAGCTACGGTAGTACTCCGAAGTGAGGCGACAAAGGCAGTGCTGCAGCCGTTGAATGTCACAGTCGAATCCGCTTCGTCGCAGTTCGAATTGCCGGCGGAGTATCTGCAATCGCGATGGTATGCCGCCTATACAGCGCCCCGCCACGAGAAGCGGGTGTCCATGGAGTTGGAAGGGCAGGAGATTCACTGTTTTCTTCCGCTCTACAAGTCGGTGCGACGCTGGAAAGACCGCCGCAAGCAAATCGATCTGCCGCTTTTTCCCGGCTACGTATTCGTGCATATGGCGCTGCGGGACCGCCTGCGAGTGTTGCAGTTGCCGGGAGTCGTGCAGCTGGTCAGCTTCAACGGAAAGCCTGCTGCGCTTCCCGATGCCGAGATCGAAGTTTTGCGGAACGCTCTGACCGGGCACGCCTCGGCCAAGCCCCACCCTTACCTTGCCGTAGGACGTCGAGTGCGCGTTCGTAGCGGCTCTGTGGCCGGTGTCGAAGGGATTCTGGTGCGCCGCAAACAGAAATTCCGGGTGGTGCTCTCCATCGAGCTGATCAAACGCTCCATGGCTATCGAGGTAGACGAGTCTGACATCGAGCCGGTGGTTTGAGTTTATGAACCCAGTGATATCCGCTAAGGAGACTTTGAGTAATCGCCCGCGTTCCTCTGTGCTTCCCTGTGCCCTCTGTGGTTTTACGGCTCGCGTGGAGCACTTCATTTAGAGTTTCCATAATTCACGTTTAAGTGTCGGGTTAAGAATTCATTTCTCATTGCGAATACCGAACCGATCCCGCTGATTCATGTGGCGGCCAAAGCATTCACGAACGCAAAATCGGCAGCCCCAGCCGAAAGGCAGAAGTATTATGAAAATCTCTAAGCCAGCCATACGTTTGTGGTTGAAGCTGGCTGGCGCCGCTCTGGTACTGGCAGTGCTGTGCGCGGCTTCGGCCGCTCAAAACCCAAGCAACCCGGATCGTACACGGGCGATTGAAACCGACCAGTCCCGCGCGCAGCGCGCCGCCGATGAACTGGTATCTCTTTCCGCGGATAAGATTCTTTCGCTGCTGCGCGGTGAGACCGGTCTGCTGCTGCAAGTCAAGCGGCTGCTGGTCCGCAAAGCCTACGAACAGGGCCGCCTGCTGGATCCGGAGGATCTCACCGATGAGGCCATTTTCCGCCTGATCCGCGAAGACGAAAATGTTCGCGTGCTCATTACTCACGAGATCGAGGATCGCTACTACGTGCGGGTCAAGCCGACCCGGGAGGAACTGGAACGCGGACTGGTTTCGGAGCCGTTGCGCGGGCAGTTGCCGAAGGAAGGTGCCGCGAGCGACAAGTCGAAACTTGTCCAGAGCCAGGAAGAGGCATATTGGTCCTCGCACGAAGGGACCCTCGAACACTACCCGGAGGAGTACCAAACTCCGCAGGCCGCCACCACTCCTCAGCAGCCTGTTTATGGCCCGCCGGCAGCGGGATCGCAGACTCCGGCACAGCCTCGACCAGCGCAACCAGGCGCGAGCGATTCGCGCCGGCAACTCAACCTGACGGAGGCGCAACCGCCGCCAGGCGACTATCCGGATTCCTTGCAGGTCGGGTCCGCGCAAATGTCTCGCATTCGTCCTGACGAATTGCCCCAGGTGCTGGCGGCAAGTGACACGCAGCGGGCTTATCGAGGCGTTGGTAGTTCGATGGAGAGTTTGGCGCCAGTGGCGGAACCGAGCAATCCATCCGGCTCTGCTTTTCCCTCAGGCTCCAGCCTGGACATCCCCTACGGCAGTCGCAGGCCTTACCAGGACGAGTCGGTCGCCGAGAATGTTCCGTGGCGGGTAGGCCTGCCTTCCTCGACCTTTCCCCGCAGACCGCTGCAGCCCGCCTTGCGGCATCGCCCCAACCCCTATGCGGATGTTCCGTCGCTCTATGACCTTTACTCTCAATACCCCGGGCGCCCCGCGACCCTGGAACGTTTCGGAATGGAAATCTTCCGCAACGGCACCGGCAACTTCGAACAGTTGCCCATGGATATGCCCGTCGGGCCGGAGTACGTCATCGGTCCCGGCGACGGTCTGAGCATCGAGCTCTGGGGAGGCGTCTCCCAGCGGCTGGTGCGGGTGGTCGATCGCGAGGGCCGCGTAGCGCTGCCGGAAATCGGCGGCGTCGAAGTCTCGGGCAAGAGTCTGGGTGATGTGCAGCGCCTGGTGCAAACCCAGCTGCGTACCCAGTTCCGCGATGTGCAAGCCGACGTCTCACTCTCCCGCTTGCGCAGCGTTCGCGTCTACGTTGTGGGGGACGTTGAGCGTCCCGGAGCTTACGACGTCAGCGCACTTTCTACGCCCTTGAACGCGGTTTACATGGCGGGAGGGCCGACCTCGGGTGGTTCATTGCGCGTCATCCGGCAGTATCGTGGAAAGCAGTTGGTCCAGGAAGTTGACGTATACGACCTGCTGCTTCACGGCACCCGTTCCGATCTCAAAGGTCTGCAGCCTGGAGACACCGTTCTGGTTCCACCACTCGGTCCGGAAGTTACCGTCGAGGGCATGGTGCGCCGCCCGGCCATCTATGAACTGGATGGCGAAAAGAGTCTGGCCGAAGTTCTGGAGCTGGCTGGCGGCGTCTTGCAATCGGGCACGCTGCGCCACGTTGATCTGGAGCGTCTGCAAGCTCACCAGAGCCGGACCATGTTGCGCCTCGATATTCCCGAGGACAACAATCAGGAATCGGTTACCAAAGCCCTGCAGGATTTTCAGATTCAGGATGGCGACAAGATCAAGATTTCTCCCATCCTTCCCTACGCCGACAAAACCGTTTACCTCGAAGGCCACGTCTTCCGGCCGGGCAAGTTTGCCTATCGCGAAGGAATGAAAGTCACCGACGTCATTCACTCCTACAACGAGCTTCTGCCGGAACCGTACAAGAATCACGCCGAGATCATCCGCCTCAACGCGCCCGACTACACGCCCAACCGTACTGGCTTTCAATCTGGAGGATGCGCTGGCGGGCAAGGATCAGGATCTCGTGCTCAAGCCCTTTGACACGATTCGAGTCTTCGGACGCTTCGATTTTGAAGATCCTCCGGTCGTCACCGTCACCGGGGAGGTGCGCGATCCGGGCGACCACATCACCAACGGCGCAACCTATTTGCGCGACGCAGTTTACCTCGCGGGCGGCGCCACTCCCGACGCGCTGCTGAGCGACGCGCAAGTATTCCGCAAGACCGACGACGGCAAGCTGGAAGTCCTCAGCGTGGACTTGAGCAAAGCCTTGGCTGGCGACCCCAAAGACAACGTTCTCCTCGAGCCCAAAGACCGCATCTTCATTCACAAGAACCTGAGCAAGCTGGATCCTGCGACCGTACTGATTCAAGGCGAAGTGGGACGTCCCGGCAAATATCCCCTGGGCGACAATCTGACGGCCGCCGGGCTGGTCCGGCTGGCGGGAGGCCTGAAGCGCGGAGCCTTTACCGAGGAAGCCGACCTTACCCGCTACGACATACAGCAGGGAACGCAAGTGGTGGGTGAACACATGTCTGTCCCCCTCGCCAAAGCACTGGCGGATGAGCCGGACACCGACGTGCGCCTGCATGACGGCGACGTGCTGACCATCCGGCAGCTGGCCGGATGGAACGATATCGGCGCGACCATTGACGTCAAAGGTGAAGTCGTTCACCCCGGCACCTATGGGATTCAGGAGGGCGAGCGCCTGAGTTCGATCCTTGCGCGCGCCGGCGGTCTCCGCGGCAACGCCTATCCCTACGGTGCGGTTTTTGAGCGCGTCCAGGTGCGGGAGTTGGAAGAGAAGAATCGCGGCCAGCTGATTCGCGAATTGCAGGACCAGGGAGCGGTGCTGCGCCAGGCTCCGGACACCGACCCCGACCAGAAGAAGGCGAAAGAAGCGGCCTTGCAACAATGGCAGAGTGCGCTGGACAGGCTGCAGAACACGCCGCCGGCAGGACGCCTGGTGATTCACATCTCCAGCAATCCCAAGCGCTGGGTGAATACGGCGGCGGATATTCAGGTGCGCGCCGGCGACTCGATCTACGTTCCCAAGCGGCCGAACACCGTCATCGTCGATGGAAGCGTCTACAATCCGACCGGCATTACTTACAAACCTGGGCGTAGCGCTGGCTGGTATCTGCAGCAGGCCGGCGGGCCCACCAATATGGCCAACAAGAAGGCCATTTTCGTGATTCGTGCCGATGGCTCAGTCGCCGCCGGCTCGGGTGGTTTGTTTAGCGGCGGCGTGGATAAGTCGGCGCTGCGGCCGGGAGACATGGTGGTCGTGCCGGAAAAGGCCTTCAGCGCCAATTCCCGCTTCAAGAGCATCTTGGAAGGCTCGCAAATCGCCTACGCTGTCGGTATCGCAATCCAGGTGGCGAGAACCTTCTGATCCTGGGCCCAGGTATGCAGTGGCGGGTGATGATCCCGAGGGGAATGCTATTGGCCGTAGCGCTGAGTTCCTCCCTGCGGGCGCAACAGAAAGCACAGCCGCCACCGGCTCCGGCAGCTAGTCAAACCAAGCTCTCTGGGACGACAGCCGGCGCGGGCAAGCGTGATCAAAAGCAACCGGACAACAAACAGTCGCACACTGACAATGACAAAAAGAAAGACAAAGGCGGCGACAGCCGTACTCTGCCGCCCGGTGAAGATCCGGAGAACCGTCTGCTAACGCCGTTTCTGAAACACCTAGCCACCGATCAGGCCACTTTCTGGACCGCACCCGCCCACTTCCAGACTCGGGATCTGCAATGGGGGCTACCTTTCGCAGGCATCACTGCCGGTTTCATCGCCAGTGACAGCTGGATGTCGAAACAGGTTCCAGCCAACCACGTGGCGCGCAGCAAAAGCATCTCGAATTATGCGGTGTTCTCACTGATCGGCCTAGCCGGCGGCTCATACGCGTTGGGCCATCTCACCCACAATGACCATCTTGGAGAAACCGGTTTTCTGAGCGGCGAGGCCGCAATCAACAGTACAGCCGTCGATTACATTTTGAAGGAAATCACCCAGCGTCCCCGGCCCTACCAGGGCAACGGAAACGGCACATTTTTCCAGGGAGGTACCTCGTTTCCCTCCGAGCACACCGCCGCTGCCTGGTCGGCGGCCAGCGTCTGGGCGCACGAGTACCCTGGCACTCTAAGCCAATTATTGGCTTACGGCCTGGCTTCTGCGGTTACCGTCACGCGGGTTACCGGCAAGCAGCACTTTCCCTCCGACGCCGTTGTGGGCAGCGCCTTGGGCTGGTACTTCGGACGGCAAGTCTACCGCGCTCATCATGACCCGGAGCTGGGCGGCGCGCCATGGGGTGGTTTGCTCCCCGACAACACAGGCGAGAAGACCCGCAACCCCGCAAACATGGGTTCGCCGTATGTGCCACTGGGTAGCTGGGTGTATGCGAGTTTGGATCGATTGGCTGCTCGGGGCCTCATCCAGACCGCCATTCTAGGAATGCGCCCCTGGACTCGCATGGAATGCGCACGCCTGCTCGACGAAGTGGAGGAACGGATTGACGTTGACGATCGCAGTGGTGCTCAACCAATCTACGACGCTTTGGTCAGCGAATTTGCGGATGAAATTTCGCGGCGGGACGGCGGCCGCGATCTGGGAGCGAGTCTGGACTCGGTCTATACCCGGGCCACAGAAATTTCCGGCACTCCTTTGCGCGACGGATACCACTTTGCACAAACTATCACCAACGACTACGGCCGTCCCTACGGGCAGGGGTTCAATTCTGTGTCCGGGATCACAGCCCACGCCTTCGCGGGTCCATTCTCGGTTTCCTTCCAGGGCGAGTATCAGCACGCACCTGCTGCGCTTGCTTACCCGACTCCGGTACTGCAAGACTTGGCGGCGGCCGACGGGGTTCCGTTCCTCACCAACGGCAATCCTCAGATTGACCGATTCACGCTCCTCGATAGCAGCGTTTCGTTCACCACTCACTACTGGCAGTTCTCCTTCGGAAAGCAAAGCCTGTGGCTGGGTCCGACCGAGTCCGGGCCCCTGTTGTTCAGCAACAATGCCGCGCCCTTGCCCATGTTCCGCATCGACAAGGTTTCGCCCTTTCGATTGCCGTTGCTTTCGCGTTTCCTGGGGCCGGCCCGGATCGAATTTTTTCTGGGACAGCTTTCCGGCCAGATGTGGGTGTTCGCTTCCCCTACTTTTTACGGCCCCACGTTGCGCTCACAACCTTTTCTCCACGGCACCAAGATCAGCTTTAAGCCCACGCCCAACCTCGAATTTGGCATGGGGTTCACCGCCCAGTTTGCCGGGCCCGGACTGCCCTTCACCTGGGGGAATTTCTTACGAACCTTCTATTCGCATCGCGCCACCAATGCCACCAATCCCGGCAAACGGATTTCTGCCTTCGACTTTAGTTACCGCGTTCCGGGGCTGCGCAACTGGCTGACGCTTTACACCGATTCTCTGGTGATCGATGAGTATTCGCCGCTGGGTTCGACTCGGCCGTCCATGAATCCCGGAATCTATCTTAGCCATGTGCCCGGATTGCCCAAGCTCGACTTCCGCGCCGAGGGCGTTTCCAGCGATCTATTCACCATGAAATTCACTCCCGGATCGGTCTATTTCGACGGCCACTATCATTCCGGCTACACTAATGATGGTGTGCTGATGGGCAGTTGGATCGGACGAATGGGACGCGGAGAACAGGGGTGGCTGACCTACTGGTTCTCGCCCAGAAACACAATCCAGGCGGGATACCGCCATCAGGATGTAGACCGCGATTTCCTTCAGGGAGGAATCTTGAACGATTTCAGCGTGCGGGCGCAGACGATGCTGCGGCGCGGTCTGAACCTTTCGGGTTACGTCCAATACGAAAAATGGCGGTTCCATGAGTTGTCGCCGCTGCCAAAATCGAATGTCACCAGTTCGATCCAGCTAACTTGGCGGCCCGAGAGGATGAAGCGTTAGGGCGGCTAACGAGATGAGGCAAGCATCCCCCAATTCGGAACTCGACATGCTTCTCCGCAAAAGCGAAGTTTCCGCGAGGGCGGATGAGCATGTTCCCGGCCCGCAGTCGGTAGCGCGGTTGCGCCTCCTCTGGGAACGTCGCCGTTTCTTATTTCGCGCGGCGGCAGGGGGCCTACTCGCGGCCACGCTGCTCGCGTTCCTGATTCCGAAGCGTTACGAATCGACCACCCGGCTGATGCCTCCCGACGACCAGCAAGGATCCGGCATGGCGTTGATGGCGGCGTTATCCGGCAAGATGACCGGGGGATTGGGCGGTCTAGCCGGAGATGTCCTTGGTCTGAAAAGCTCCGGGGCGCTGTTTGTGGGGATTCTAAGGAGCCGGACCGTTGAGGACGAGCTGATTCAAAAATTCGATTTGCGGAAAGTGTACTGGCAGCGAGGCTGGGACGGCACCCGGCGGATCCTGGACTCGAATACCGCGATTTCCGAGGATCGAAAAAGCGGACTCATTACCATCACCGTGACGGATCGGAATCCGCAGCGCGCCGCAGCCATGGCGGAAGAGTACGTCGCGGAACTGAATCTCGTCGTCAGCGAGCTCAACACCTCGTCCGCCCACCGCGAGCGGGTCTTCCTCGAGGAAAGGCTGGCGCAAGTCAAAGAGGATTTGGCGGCGGCGGAAAAGGCCTTCAGCCAATTTGCCAGCAAGAACGGCACCATCGATATCAAGGAACAGGGCAAAGCGATGGTCGGCGCAGGCCGCGAGCTTGCAAGGCGAACTCATCGCCGCCGAGTCTGAACTCGAGGGCCTGAAACAGATCTATACGGCGAATAACGTTCGCGTGCGCTCCCTGCAGGCGCGGGTCGCGGAATTGCACAGCCAGTTGGATAAGCTGGGGGGCAAGCAACAGATTGCATCGGACGCAACTTCCGAGTCGAGCGGATCTCTCTATCCTTCCATCCGCCAGTTGCCCCTGCTAGGAGTTTCCTACGCCGACCTTTATCGCCGCACCCAGGTGCAGGAAGCGGTCTTTGAGGCTCTTACCCAGGAGTACGAACTCGCCAAGGTCAACGAAGCCAAAGAGCTTCCGAGTGTTAAAGTGCTCGACCGGGCCAATCTGCCGGAAAGGAAATCCTTTCCTCCGCGGCTGGCGATCATGTTCCTGGGAACGTTTTTCTGCTTCGCCTGTGCGGTGGTCGCGGTACTCGCCCGCGCGCGCTGGGAAGAAATCGATTCCCAGGCGGCAGGCAAGGTATTCGCCCAGGAAGTTTTCCAAACCGTAAATTCGCGCATGCCGTGGGCCACCCCGAACGGCTCTCGTGTTCAGGCGGCAATGCACAATGCCTGGCTGCGCTTGCGGCGGCGCCAGGCCTCAGCGGAGACGCTTGCAGAGGAACATACGGTCGAGGAACGGAGTTCGTCATTCCCGAAATAATCGAATCCGTCGAGCGCCTCGATTCAGCCTCGGCGGGGCTGCCCCGGCTCACTTCCCCATCCCTGCTGGCGCGGAACGCGGTGCTGAATCTGGCGACCGAAGGCTGGATTTTCTTGGTTCTGGTCGCGGCCATGCCCAAGCTGGTCGCGCTCCTCGGGGAAACTTCCTTCGGCCTGTTTTCCCTCGCCTGGGTGGTTATCGGATATCTGAGCTTTTTGGACATAGGCGTCAATCGGGCGGCGACTAAGTTTGTCTCCGAGCACCTGGCCACGCCGGATCATGAATCCGCCAGTCTGATCGTTCGCACCGCGTTGGCCGCCAATCTGGTTCTCGGTCTGGCGGGAGGGATGGTCGTGGCCCTGGCCTCGTCCTACCTGGCTCACTCGGTGTTCAAGATCTCCGCCCAGCAGCAGGGAGAGGCGCGTCTCACTTTCTACGTGGTTGCCTTATCGGTGCCGGTACTGTTGGTGCAGGGAATCTTCCGCTCGGTCTTGAGTTCCTTTCAGCGTTTCGGCTGGATCAACGCCGTCAACGCCGCCGCCACGGCGGTGCAGTGGGGAGGGGCGGTCGCGCTGGCCTGGAAAGGGTACGGCGTCGCGGCGGTGGTATTGGTAGCCGTGGTCGCCCGCCTGGCCGCAGCCACGGCTTACGGCGTGGTACTATTCCGTCTGCTGCCGGGCCTTCGCCTCTGGGAACCCAGGGGGTTTCATGGTCTCTCGCGGCTGTTGCGCTTTGGAAGCTGGGTGAGTGTTTCGCAAGTTGTGAGTCCGCTGCTGGTCTACCTGGACCGCATGCTCATCGCCTCATTTGTTTCCTTGGGCGCGGTTACGCTTTACACCGTGCCCTACGAGGTGATGACCAGACTCCGCATCATTCCCTCCAGCTTGGTGACCACCCTCTATCCCGCCTTCAGCGAGCGCGGAGCCGACGGTCACCAGGCAAATCTTCAGCGCTTGTATGAAGGATCGGTGCGTTATCTCCTGCTTCTGCTCCTGCCCGGGGTTCTTTTTCTGGTCGTTCTGGGCCCCGATTTGTTGACTGTCTGGATGGGTGGCGGTTTCGCACGTCAAACGTCGGTGGTCCTTCAAATCCTTGCCCTGGGCGTGCTGGCGAACGGGCTGGCTTATGTGCCCTACAACATGCTCCAGGCATTGGGGAGGCCTGATCTGACGGGCAAATTCCATTTACTGGAACTCCCGCCCTATATCGTTCTTTGCGTGTGCTTGATTCCGCGCTGGGGGATTGCGGGCGCGGCCTTAGCCAGCACGATCCGTTTTCTGGCTGATACAGCATTGCTGTTCTGGGCGGTTCACCGCTATTGCCGATGTTCGCTTCGCGCATTTTGGACTGTGGCCCTGCCCCAGTTGGCGGGCTTTTCCCTGGTCCTGGGAGTGCTGTTGGTTCTGGTCCGGACAGCGTCGAGAGGACCGTGGATTCATCTCGGATTGGGAGGGTTGGCGCTGGCCGGGTATTTGGCGGCAGCATGGGTCTTACTCGTCGATAGCCAGGAAAAGCCGAGAATCAGTCAGGCGCTCAAGATATTCCCAGCCAATAGCGTAAAGCTCTCCTGATTCATGGAAGCGAATTGGGCGATGATCGTGATTCTGGCGTTGGCGGCGGGCGCGGCGGTTTATCTAAGCCGGCTTTGGTTCAGAAGATGGTTCAACCCGCTCTCGGCTTATTCAGCGCTGTGGGGGATCTGCCTAATCAGTTATGAGTTCAGGTTGATTCAGTACTACCCCATTAGTCCTACGGCATGGTTCTATATCGTAGCCGCCTGGGTCAGTCTCTATGTAGGCGCCCTGACTGCATTCCTGCTGGTGGGGCACCCGAAGGCGCCCAGCACTGCTTCCGGCGGGCCTAGTCTTAAGCTGCTGAGAACCGGGCTTATCCTGATATCCGCGGTAGGATTTGTGGCGGTGGCTCGTCAGGCCCAGATCTTGACCCAGGAATTTGGCGATGTGTTTACCGCCATCCTGTCCAATGGGAACGACATCTACTTGGGCAAGCTGAGCGGAGATTTGGCGTTTTTCCCCTATGTGGCGGGTGCGTTGTACGCGGGATGCACACTGGCTGGCGTTTACACAGCGAGAATAGGGAGACCTACCCTGGTGGCCTCCATCCCCGTCATTCTGCTGGCTCTAAATAACGCTTTTTCTATGGTGCGCGCCGGAGTCATCATGGCGGCATTCTTGTTCTTGACGGCTTTCCTGTATACGCCCCGCGAGCGCGGATTTAGGATCAAGAAATGGCAGTCGCTCGCAGGCATTGTGGTCGCGATTGTGGTATTTTTTGGCGGGTTCCTGGTGGTTAGCACCACCCGCGGATTAGGAGTGGATTTTCCCGGAATCACTCCCGCCATGGATCGGATATCGGAGTACGTTCCATTCTTTCCGTCGGTGTACTCCAATCTTTCTGCCACGCCGGTAGCCCTTAGCCTCTATTTGAGCGCCCCGGAAGAGAGTAAGGATGGCGGCTGGGGAGAATACGCATTCGCTCCTCCGCTGCGAATTCTCTCGAAGACCGGACTGGTCGATGAGCGGCCCCGCTATGAAGAGGACTATTACACCCCGGTTCCGATGAACACCAGTACATACCTGAAGAACGTGGATTCTGATTTCGGATTGCCGGGCATCGTCTGCTTCCCTTATATCCTCGGCTTCCTCATGACATTCTTGGTCTTGAACCTCGAGCGGGTTCCCAAACTGACGTATGTGGTCCTACTTTCGAATCTCTATTTGTTGATTCTGTCCTCTTTTGCCGTGAACCTCATGGTTTTGGGGGATTGGTACATCAGCATCCTTGGGGGGGGGGCGGTTGCCGGCGTGATTGATTACCAGTTCCGCCGAACTGGAGGAGAACCAGTCTGACGTTTCTATGCTGACTTCGATTGCAGAGATGCCTCTGGTAAGCATCGTTACTCCCGCATACAACCATGAACCTTTCATCGGCGCTTGCATTGAGAGTGTGCTGCGGCAGGACTACACCCGCTGGGAGCAGATCATCATCGATGACGGATCTACCGACGGAACCGCGGAGGCAGTCCGGCGGTATTCCGACCCGCGCATTCGTTATGTTTATCAGCCCAATCAGGGGATTGAGGCATTGGCTCACACTTACAATCGCGCGCTTGGCATGGCGCAGGGATCTCTGATCGCGATTCTGGAAGGTGACGACACCTGGCCGGCAGAAAAGCTGTCCCGGCAAATCCCTTGCTTTGGCGATCCCGAGGTCGTGCTGGCCTTTGGGGAGGAGCAGGACATTGATGTAAACGGCCGGCCCGCCAGCGGTTCTTCGGGAACCAGCCGACGCCGCATGAAGTTGCCTAGGTCCGTTTTGTTCAATGATCCGGTGCGCTCCGCCACGGTTCACCTGCTCAGTATTGATGGACTGTCCTTTATTCCTCCGTCGACGGTCGTCCTCCGGCGCTCGGCCTTGGAAGAGATTGGAGGATTTCAGTATGTCCCCGGAATCTGTCCTACGGATATCCCAACCTTTATTCGGCTGTCGCTTCGAGGCAAGTTCCACTACGCGAAGGAAGTAATGGGGTGCAGGCGCCGCCATCTCAGCTCAGCGACTTTGCAGTTCTTGCAGGCAATGTCCACGACTCCCGCGAAATTCATCCTAGCGCAGGCAGAGAGCCCAGATCTCGGTCTTAGCGAGCAGCAACGCGACAGAATCAAAAGGAGTTGGCGAGGCAGGGCGTCTACCGCGGAATTCACCACGGGGCGCATACGTTTGCTGGAGCGGAAATGGGTGGAGGCCCGCCATCATTTCTCTCGGGCGATTCGTCCCGGGCGTCCCCGAATTCTGGCCGCTGCCGCGATGGGCTGGGCGCTTTCCTGGTTCCACTGCGATCTCGAGGGCCTTTTCCAGTTGGCAGGGCGGAGTCCGCTGAAATCCAGCGATTGAAAAATGCCGGACGTTGACCAGCATTTTGAAAATGCGATGACTGCCGACTCCGCGGCCGGCTCGGGGCCTCTTTGTGCGGGCGAGGCTAAATCGAGTTTGCTCTGCCCCATCTGTGCCCGGAGAGAATGGAGGTTCGCCCTCCGGGTCCGGTTTTCCAGGCTCTACGAATGCAGGCATTGCGGTTTGCTGGCCACGGGTGACTTCTTGTTCGACAAGAGACATCCCTCCGATCTCTATGAGGTCGGGCCGGAAAACCATGCCGCCTATCTCGAATACTATCTTCCCAAACGGCTTCCGGTATACCGGCGGATTCTTCCCCGGCTCGAGCGCTTTCGCCGCAGCGGTCGTCTGCTGGAGGTAGGATCCTCATACGGCTATTTTCTCGAGCTTGCCGGACGCGCCCACTGGCGCGCCGAGGGCGTGGAATTGTCATCCTATCCTTCCACGGTTGCGCGTTCCAAAGGCTGTACCGTCTTCTGCGGGAAACTGCAAGATATGCCTGCGGAGCGAGGCTCCTACGATGTGATTGTTATGTGGGACGTGATCGAGCACCTCAGCGACGTCGGAGAAATTGCGGAGAGCATCTTTGGGCTTCTTCGCAGTGGCGGGGCCTTGGTGGCCCGCACTCCGGATGCCCGGGCGCTGCACCAGGCCAGGGGAATCATGGGAGCCGGCTACCGCCACTTAGCCTACCCGGCGAATGCAGCCGAGCATGTCTTCCACTTCACCCCGGAGAACCTCGCGCTGCTTTTGCAAAAGAAGGATTTCAGGCGAACCGAGACCGACCGCGATGCATCGTGGGAAGAACGGATTATCGGGGGTCGAAACGCTTTCATCCGCATGTCTCGATGGCTGATTTTCCGTTATGCGTTCCTTCGGCAATGGCCCTACGAGTTTGTCATCACGGCCGTCAAGCCCTGACCCTGCGCCAACAGGAGCAGGTCGGGCCGGCGGAGTCGGGTCGGATGTCGCACTCGATATGTCCGAGCCCAAAACGAAGCTGGACTGGTTGCTCCACTCTCTATGAAACGTCTATTCGATCTGATTCTCGCTGGTGTGGGCGTGGTCCTCTTGGCGCCAGGGTTTGCGGTGTTGGCCCTGCTGATCAAGCTGGACTCGTCCGGTCCGGTGTTCTACCGGGGAGTGCGCGTAGGCCAAGCGGAAAGATTGTTTCGGATTTTCAAGTTCCGGACCATGCTGGCGAACGCCGAGCAACTCGGCGCCAGTTCGACCGCAGCCGATGACCAGCGGGTGACGCGAATTGGCAGATTCCTGCGCAACTGGAAGCTGGATGAGTTGCCCCAGTTGTTCAATGTAATCAGAGGCGAGATGAGCTTGGTCGGTCCGCGTCCTCAGGTCCCCTGGGCCGTCGAGTTATACACGCCGGAAGAGAGACTTCTACTCAGCATTCGCCCCGGGCTCACCGATGACGCCTCGCTCTATTTCCGAAATGAAGGTGAAATCTTGCGGGGAAGCCAGCATCCCGATCGGGACTATCTAGAGAAAATTCACCCTGTTAAGATGAGGCTCAGTTTGGAATATGTCCGCAGAAAGTCGTTTTGGGTCGACTGCGACATCATAATGAACACGCTGGCGGCGGTGGTTTTTCGCCGGAAGGGACCGGTCGCGGGCGCCACCGAGGAGGACGATCGCCTCGCGGATAGCGTCTCACGCTAGAACTCTTCAACTCAGACTGGGCTCGCTCTGGCTTTGGATTCTTAACCAGGAACTGTGGAAGCTTATGAAATCTTTTAAGACCGAAACCGAGCAAGAAGTAGGCAAGCAGCTAGAGAGCATCTTCGTTAATTGCTCAGACAGTATTGAAACCAAGCTGGAAAATTTTCCCAAGTACGCGCGCCGCCAACACCTGAAGCGCTTTCTGGCAATGTACGAAATTTTCAAGATGATCTTGCCGGTCAAGGGGTCGATCGTAGAGTGCGGCGTTTTTCGGGGGTTCAGCCTGATGGCGTGGGCCAAGCTGAGCACCATCCTCGAACCGGAGAACCTGATCCGCCGCATCTATGGATTCGACAGCTTCAGCGGATTTCCCTCGGTAAGCAGTAACGATCTGTCGGGAGCCGGCGTTGCCGCGACGGGAGACTTTCAGACCGCGAGCTATGATGAACTGCTGGAGCTAATTCGCGTCTATGACCAGGACCGCTTTCTCGGACACATACCCAAGGTACAACTGATCCGCGGGGACGTAACCAAGACGGTCCCGGAATTCGTTCGGCAAAACCGGCATCTATTGGTAAGCCTGTTGTTCATCGACCTCGATCTTTACGAGCCCACAAAAGTGGTGCTCGAACAGATCGTGCCCAGAATGCCAAAAGGATCCATACTCGCCTTTGACGAATTGGACAACCCTAGCTGGCCGGGTGAAACCGAGGCGCTGCTGCAGGCTCTCCCGGTAAATCGGCTTAGAATTCAGCGCCTCGACTGGGACCCGTATATCGGGTATGCCATTATCGAATAGTGGTTGTGCATCTTAATAAGTAGTCGATATTTGCGAAGCTCGACAGCCGCTCTACCACCAAGGAGAACTCAGGTTGAACCAGAATGGCGCCTCCGATTGCGCACACTTTGCGAATCGGGTGCGAATCAAGACGCTGCAGATGATCCATCGCGCCAGGAGTTCTCACATTGGTTCGGCCTTTTCGATGGCGGAATTGCTGGCGGTGCTCTATGGCAAAATATTGCGCGTGGATCCGCTGCGCCCGCAATGGGAGCAGCGGGATCGTTTTGTGCTCAGCAAGGGCCATGCCTGCGCCCCGCTTTACGCGGTTTTGGCGGAGCGGGGTTTCTTCCCGTCCGCATGGCTGGACGACTTCTACCAGGACGGCAGCCGCTTGGCTGGGCACGTCAGTCACGTGGGCGTTCCCGGCGTCGAGGTCTCGACCGGTTCCTTGGGGCACGGTTTGCCGATCGCCTGTGGTATGGCGCTAGCCGGCAAACGCGATGGGCAAAGCCATCGAGTGTTCGCGCTGCTGAGCGACGGCGAATGTGACGAAGGCTCGAACTGGGAGGCTGCCCTGTTTGCTCCTCATCACCGCCTGGATAACTTGATTGTCATCGTCGACTACAACAAGATTCAAAGTCTGGGTACGGTGGAGGAGGTTCTCGGCTTAGAGCCCTTCGCCGAGAAGTGGCGCGCTTTTGGCTGGGCGGTGCGAGAAATCGACGGCCACAACTGCGGCCAAATCGAACAGGCTTTGGCGAGTGTTCCCTGGGAAGCGGGCAAACCCACCTGTGTCATCGCCCACACCGTGAAGGGCAAGGGGGTTAGTTTCATGGAGAAGAATCTGCTGTGGCACTACCGCGCGCCGAACCACCAGGAGATGGCCGCGGCCATGGTGGAGTTAGGGGAAACGGAATGAGAAGCGGGTTCTTTCGCGGTCTTGAGGAGTTGGCCGAACGCGACGAACGCGTGTTTTTGCTGGTGGGAGATCTCGGATATGCCGTCACCGATAGCTTCGCGAAGCGCTTTCCGAACCGCTTCCTGAACCCCGGCGTGGCGGAGCAAAACATGACCGGTATCGCGGCCGGCCTAGCGTTGAGCGGGAAAATCGTCTTCACCTACTCGATCGCTAACTTTCCCATTCTGCGTTGTCTCGAGCAAGTACGGAACGACATTTGCTATCACCGGGCTAACGTGAAGATCGTCGCGGTAGGCGGCGGGCTGGCATACGGATCCTTGGGATCGACGCATCATGCGACCGAAGACCTGGCGATCATGCGGGCCCTGCCTGAAATGGTCGTGGTTGCTCCGGGAGATCCCGCCGAGGCCGAGGCGGCAACCCACGCCCTGGCGGCGCATCCCGGGCCATGCTATCTGCGCTTGGGAAGAGCGGACGAGCCCCGGGTTCATCAAGACGGGATCGATTTCCGCCTGGGCTCGGCGATCCAAGTGACTGACGGGAATAACGTCACTCTGATCGCCACCGGTGGGATGTTGATGACGGCGGTGCAGGTGGCCGAGACGCTGCGGGGGAAGGGAATTGGTGTACGCGTCCTCAGCATGCACACTGTCAAGCCTTTGGATGTGGAAGCTATCCTGGCGGCGGCCCGGGAAACTGCAGCAATCTTCACCCTGGAGGAACATAGCGTGACCGGAGGGTTAGGAAGCGCGGTGGCTGAGGTGCTGGCCGAGGCCGAGGAAGCTTCGATTCCGTTTAAGAGACTTGGTCTGCCGGCGGCATTCTCTTGCCTGGTAGGTTCACAAGCCTACCTGCGGGCGCAATATGGGCTGTCGCCGCCGGCGGTGGCCGAGACCATCGGCTTGCATTCGGAGCGGTGGCGTTCTCTGTCGGTCGGCTCGCGGGTCTAGGCAATCTCGGGCAAACCACGTTTCTTGTGCAGGCCTTATCAACCCGAAAGGAAGGTTCAGGGACTTGTCCTATCGCGTTCCATTCGTAGATCCCCGCGAACACTATCGCAGATTGAAAACCGAGATCGATTTTGCCATTAGCGATACCCTCGCCAAAGGCGACTTGGTTTTGCGCCAGCAACTGCGCGATTTTGAACGACATTTAGCGGAGTTCGTCGGCGTGCGCTACGCAGTGGGAGTCAATAGCGGCTATCACGCGCTGCTGTTCTCCCTCCTCGGGGCCGGCGTCGGCCGCGGAGATGAAGTCATCACTGTGGGTCATACCTTTGCAGCCACCGTTTCGGCCATCGTGCATACTGGGGCGAAGCCGGTCCTGGTGGACGTGCGGCCGGATTACAACATGGATCCGGACGGGCTCGAAATGGCCGTCACGGCGCGCACCAAGGCGGTGATTCCGGTTCATCTGAATGGCAGGGTGTGCGATATGAATCGCATCCTGGCGATTTCGGAAAAAAATGGTTTAGCGGTAGTTGAAGACGCATGCCAATCGCTGGGCGCCACTTTTGCAGGCCGGATGGCGGGATCTTTTGGCCTGGCTGGATGCTTCAGCTTTTACCCATTTAAAACGCTCGGAGGAATTGGCGACGGCGGTGCGGTAACAACCAACAATCCCGAGGTCGCCAGATTTGCGACTCTCATGCGGTTCAACGGCGAGGACCGTGAAACCGGCGAGTTTCACTACCACGGACATACCGCGCTGCTGGACAATGTTCAAGCCGCGGTGCTGGATGTTAAGTTGCGCCACCTTCCGGCTTGGATCAAGCATCGGCGGGAGATCGCCGGGTTGTATCGCGAGGGCCTGGCGGAGGTCGAGGAACTCGGGCTGCCGCATTTTGCCGGCGATGCCTACTTCGACGGCTATCAAAATTATGTGGTCCGCAGCACGCAGCGCGACGATTTGCGTCAGCACCTGCGGGAACAGGGTGTAGAGACTTTGGTTCACTGGGCTAAACCGATGTGGAAATACCCCGGCCTGGCGTTGGATGATCCGGGACTTCCTGAAACTCTAAGCATTTGCCGGGAAGTAATCTCGCTACCCATGAGCGCGGAAACCACCCCCGAGCAGGTCCAAATCACGGCTGCTTCGATGCGCGAGTTTTTCGCGTCGCGTCGCGTGTCCGTTCCCGTTGCCGCAGCCCATTAACCGAAGCCCCATGACTCTTTCTTTGAGCCAACGCAGTGGCCGGTTCGAGCAAGCGGAGATCCGCGCCATGTCGCTCGAGTGTGAGAAGGTTGGAGGGATCAATCTAGCGCAGGGAGTTTGCGACACTCCCGTGCCGCCTCCCATCCTTCAGGAAGCGCGGCAGGGGATGGAGAATGGCGTCAACAGCTACACCCGGTTCGACGGGCTGGCCTGTCTGCGTGAGGCCATAGCCGAGAAAGCATACCGTTACAACCGCATTAAGGCCGATCCCGAAACCGAGGTTGTCGTCAGCGCCGGCTCGACGGGAGCCTTGTACTGCGCCTGCCTGGCGCTGCTCGACCCCGGCGACGAAGTCATTCTCTTTGAGCCTTATTACGGATATCACGTCAACACCTTGCTCGCCGTCGAAACGGTTCCCCGTTATGTACGCCTTCACCCCCCGGAGTGGACCTTCGCCGCCGACGATTTGGAAGAAGTCGTCTCCCCGCGGACCAAGGCGATCCTGGTCAACACCCCCGCCAACCCGTCCGGAAAGGCGTTCTCGCGCTCCGAACTCGAAGCGATCGGGGAGTTCGCCGCGCGTCACGACCTGTTTGTTTTTACCGACGAGATATACGAATATTTTCTCTACGACGGACGCACCCACATCAGCCCCGGTTCTCTGGACGGGCTGGGGGAAAGAACCATCACCATCTCCGGTTTTTCAAAGACGCTTAGCATTACGGGATGGAGAATTGGATATTCCGTCAGTTCCGCGCAATGGGCTCGTAGGATTGGCCACGTAAATGATTTGATCTATGTCTGCGCTCCCGCCCCGCTGCAGTACGGCGTGGCCATGGGTCTTCCCCAATTGCAGGAGTCGTTTTATGCTGGACTGGCACAAGAGTACGCGGAGAAGAGGGCGCGGCTGTGCCAGGTCCTGCAGGACGCCGGACTTTCTCCCTACATACCTCAGGGCGCCTACTACGTGCTGGCCAGCGTGTCTTCTTTGCCCGGCAACAGCAGCAAGGAAAAGGCCATGTTCCTGCTGGAGCAAACCGGTGTAGCCTCAGTGCCAGGGGAGGCTTTCTTTCATGATGGCGGGGGAAAGGACTTGGTGCGATTCTGTTTTGCCAAGCCCGACAGCGAACTCGATGCCGCTTGCCATCGTTTAGAGCAGTTCGGCAAAGATGTCGAAGTGACTAGCAGCTCGCATGCGCGGCGAAATCACTCCGCGAAAATCCATATCTCTCAAACATAAAGGCGGGCCCTTCCTGGACTGAGGGTTTTGTCTCAGGCCCCGTTTCCGAAACAATTCCAGCTTTGAAAACAATGAAACACAAGATGCCGCAATTCTTGCTGCGATACAGGCCTTGGCTTATCGCCACCTTTCAGGCTTGCCTGGTCGGCTGTTCTTTAGGCCTTGCCTGGCTGTTGCGCTTTGACTTTACCCTTCCATACCGTCCGGTGCTCCTGGTTTGCCGCTCCGCTTCTTATCCTGACCCGGCTTGCCACCATGACCTATTTCGGATTGCTGCGCGGCTGGTGGAAATATGTAGGTGTCAGGGACGGAATCGACATCCTGAAGGCAGTGGCGACGGGCTCGGTCCTGTTCTGGATCATCATGCGGTATTCTCTGGGGCGCACCCAGTTTCCCAGATCTATCTACGGGTTGGAAGCGGTACTGACCACCATCCTGCTGGTGGGCGTCCGTTTGCTCTCGCGCGTTTTTGCCGAATCCGTCCGCGAAGATCTTTCCTCGGCCAAGCGAGTGATCCTGATCGGGGCGGGAGCGGCGGCGCAGACCATTCTTCAGGAATTGCGGCGGCCAGGATCGGGCTATGTAGCCGTGGGTTGCCTCGACGATGACCGCACTAAGCTCGGAGTCCGGATCTACGACGTACCCGTACTGGCGGCCGTGGACCGGCTGCCCGAAGTGCTGTCGTCGACGCCGGCGGACGAGGTTCTGATCGCGGTGCCTTCGGCGACGGGTGAGCAGATGCGGCGGTTTGTGGGAATCTGCAATCAGGCGAAACTGAGTTTCCGCACCGTGCCGGCGCTCAAGGATATTATTGCCGGCCAGGTTACGGTAAGCCAGCTCCGCGAAGTCAGCCTGGAAGACCTTCTCGGACGCAAGCCGGTCGAGATCGATCTGGACGCGGTGCGGCGGCAGATTGTCGGAAAGACGGTATTGATCACGGGCGCCGCCGGATCCATCGGCTCGGAACTCTGCCGTCAAGTACTCGACTACAACCCAGCTCGGCTGGTGTGTCTGGATCAGAGTGAAACCGGCCTCTTCTTCTTACAGCTCGATCTCAATGAGCACAAGCACGGCGTGCAACTTTCCTTCTGCGTCGCCGACGTGGGCGACCGGGAGCGGGTGGGCGGCCTGCTGGCACGATTCAAACCGAACGTGGTCTTCCATGCGGCTGCCTACAAGCACGTCCCTCTCATGGAGTCGAACGTGCAAGAGGCGGTGACCAATAATGTATTCGCCCTGCTGGGCCTGCTCGACTTGGTCGAGCGGGAGGGTTGCGAAACCTTCGTGCTGATTTCTTCCGACAAAGCGGTAAACCCAACCAACATCATGGGGGCGACCAAACGAATCTGCGAAATGATTCTTTCTTCCCGCCCTCCCAGCCATATGCGCTGCGTTTCGGTACGGTTTGGCAATGTGCTGGGTTCGAGCGGAAGCGTGATTCCTGTGCTCAAACAGCAGCTGCGGAATCATCAACCTTTGACCATCACGCATCCGGACGTTAAGCGGTTTTTCATGATTACGCCGGAAGCCGTGGCTTTGGTTTTGCAGGCCTTCGCCATCGGAGGCCATGGCGACATTCTGGTTTTGGACATGGGTGAGCCGGTTAAGATCCTCGATTTGGCTCGTACTCTGATCCGCCTGTCTGGCAGGTCAGAGGAGGATGTAAAGATCCAGTTTACCGGCCTGCGCGAAGGCGAAAAACTCGAGGAGATTCTTTTTTATCCTCGCGAAGAGGTTTGCCCCACGTCGTTTCCTAAGATCAAAAGAGCGCGCAACCAGCCCATGGGATGGCCTGACCTTCACACTCGCCTGGAAGAGCTGAGGGCGAGCATGTTCGTCGACGGTGCAAGCCCTATCCGGGCGAAGATCAAAGAAATCGTGCCCGAATACGTTCACTCACCCAACGGACACGCAACCGGAGATGAGAAGTCCGCTCGCGCCGCTAGCGCAGGGAGTACTTAGATTCCAGGCCGTGCAGGGGTCTGCCGGAGAAGCGATGAAATCCGAACGGTTGCTAGCAATGGCGTTTCGTACTCCGCTTTCTCGTTGCTCGAGGATAAGCATGCGGGTTCTGCGGAGTGAGCTGTCGAACTTATGAAGTTTGCCACGGCGCGGCTTTGGCTAGTGATTCTGCTTTGTCTTGCCATAGCCTCTTCCAGTTGTGGGATTTCGGGGAGTTCGCCTGGAAGCGGGCCAATCGAGCCCCAGCTGAAGTCGCTGATCGTGGCTCCCGCAAACGCTTCTATTCCAATCGGGCAAACCCAACAGTTCACGGCCACAGGAGAACTTACCGACGGAAGTACGCAGGACTTGACTTCCGCCGCGGTTTGGAATTCCTCCTCTCCGTCGGTGATCCGTATCGGCGCCCAGGGATTGGCGGTGAGCGTAGATACGGGCACGAGCAGAATCGGCGTCACTGCAGATGGAATCACGAGCGGAGTGCTAGCTTCAGTGTCGCCGGCAGTCCTCGAATCCGACCTCCACAACCCCCTTCCCGAGCGGTATGTCTGGTCCGAAGATTCCACTACACCAGGCTCGACCCGCTATTTTCGAGCGAGTTTTTCGGTCCAACAAATTCCTTCGCGCGCAACTGTGTACGTCGCCGGGCCGAATAGGGTGACTGTGTATTTAAACGGTGAAATGGTCGCCAGCGGGCAGGCCGCCGCAGGTGCGCTGACGCTTCCGCTGGTGGTGGCGGCTGACGTTTCCGCGAAACTGCAGATCGGGCGCAATGTGCTCGCTATCGCGTGCGCTGACGGTGACGAAGTGGCGGCTAAGGTAGTTCCGGATGCGCCCGGCGCGAATGCCCCGGCGCTCCTGATCACAGATCCAACCTGGAAGGTCACCGAAACCGCGGAAGCAGGTTGGGAGCAACCCGCCCACGACGATACCCAATGGGAAACAGTGAAGACGAACGGCAGCGTCGAATCGGGGGTGGAGCGTTTCAAAGGAGGCCGCGATTCAGCGATGTATCAATGGCCGGGATATGACGGCATCTCGAATTTTCTCGCCCGATACTCGCGCCCCGCTGAGGCTATCCTCAATGTCGCTGAAGGCAGCGGGGGATTCTCCAACACTGAAGCTCTCACCCAACGATATCCAAGCGCGGAGTTTTCGGTCCGCATTCCCCCATCGGTTCCACCCCAGGCGAGTTATCCGTCGTTGGTCTTGGATTTCGGCCGTGAAGTAAGTGGACGCCTGGAGGTGGCCTCCGATACGGCGGAGCCGGTGAACCTCGCAATTCGCTACGGGGAATCATTGCAGGAAGCGCTGGTGCAGCCCTTTTATGGGGAGAACGAATTGGTCGTACCAGTGGGGGCCGTAACCCACGGACCGAAAGGCGGATTCCGCTATGCCCAAGTCAAATTCGTTTCCGGGCCTCCGGTTGCCTCATTCAAGACGCTTGGGGTCGAGGAGATCTACTATGCCATTGGGTATCGCGGCTTTTTCGATTCTTCCGACCCACTATTGAATCGCATCTGGAGGACCGGCGCTCGAACCGCTCAGCTTACAATGCAGGAAGGGGTTTGGGATGGAATCAAGAGGGACCGGCTCAATTGGATGGGAGATCTGTACGTTTCCGGCAAAGTCATTCAATCCGTTTTCATGGATCAATTCGTTGCCCCGAACACAATGAGCTTCCTGGCTTCCAATAGCCTTGGACCGACGGGACAGGTGAATAACATTCCCGGGTACTCAGCCTTCTGGGTGATGGGGCTTGCGGACTATTACCGGCACACCGGGGACGTCCAGTTTGTCAGCAGCCAACAGGAGCCACTGCGCAACATCCTCCGGAATATGGAAAGCTCGGTGGATGGCAACGGAATGTTTGCCTTCACTGCCAGCGATTTCCCGTTCGTGGATTGGTCACCCGATCTGTTTACTGACACTGCCGAGGCCCGTAAGGCAACCCAGTTCGCTTTTTACAAGGCCTTTCAGGATGGGGCTTGGCTGTTGGATCAATTGCAAGATCCCGAGCAAGCCAGTACGGCGAGGATCTGGGCCGATACGCTTAGAACGGCGGCTCAGACGCGCCTGCTGGACTCTGATTCCACCTACGGGACGCGCTGGCAAACCAACGCCATGGCGGTTTTTTCGGGCATAACCGATGCCGCCGAGAACGATGCCATATGGCAGACCGTGTTATCGCGGCCCTCTGAGAGTGCGGTCACTCCCTACTACAACTATTTTGTGACCGCGGCAATGGCGCAAACCGGCCATCGACAGCAGGCCCTGGATTGGATCCGAGCCTACTGGGGTGGCATGCTGGCAGAAGGCGCCACGTCATTCTGGGAAGCTTACGATTTGAGTTGGCCAAAGGATAATTTTCATGCCTTCCTGCAGGCAGACAGAACCGAAGGCTACTACGTCAGCCTGTGTCATGGGTGGTCGGGCGGTCCCACAGCCTGGCTGATGGAGCAGGTTTTGGGCATACAACCGGTAACGCCCGGATTCAGTGAGGTAGCAATCCGGCCGGACTTGATCGACCTCCAGTGGGCGCAAGGAATCCAGCCTACGCCGAATGGAGATATCTCTGTACAGTACCGGCGCGACAACGGCCTGACGGGACTCGTCAGTCTCCCGAGCCAAGTGCGAGCCAGCTTGTCCCTTCCGATTTTGCCCGGACAAGTCTCAGTTCTCATTAACGGCAATCCAACCCCGGGCGCGGTGGCTGAGTCTGGCGCCCGGCTGACTGTGATTTTGGATGGCGCCGGCCTGTATAACTTTCGTACGTCCGCACTGCAATGATATGCGGTGTTAGCGGGATGAGGCCGTTCAGGCTGGATGCCTTGTTTCGCTCGGGAGCCCGGGCTCGCTATCGTAGATGGGAAGGCAAGCGGTTTTATGATCCTTTACTTGATTTCCGCGTTTCCGCCCCTGAGTGAGATTTTTGTTCTCCGGGAAATTCGGCAATTGCAAACGGATGGGTGGAAGATCGTTATCGGGCCGCTTCGGCCGCTACACAAAACGCCGCAGGCTCGCGGCTTCGAGGATTTGGAGCGTTGCGCAATTCCGGTCTCGTGGATTTCATTCGACTTGCTGGCGGGCTGCCTGTTGATTCTGTTTTCGCGTCCGCGGCGGTGCTGGAGGTGCCTGAGAATTGTGGTAGGCTCCAGCGGAAGGCCCGTGCAATTCGCGAAACTGCTGTACACGCTTGCTTCGGCGATGCGTGTGGCCTGGAAGATGCGGAAGGCCAATATTGAACTGGTACGGGCGCATTTCCTCCATACGGAAGCGCTTGCCGCCCGCTTTGTAGGGATCATCTTAGACGTTCCCTACAGTGTCACGGTGTACACGGTCTTCGTCGAGTTTCGAGAGGAAGTGATTCGAGACATCGTGAGCCACGCGGCATTCCTGGTGGCGGACACGCATCAGACGGATCATTTCCTGGCGTCCTTTGGGATCGAGGCTGACCGCATCCACATTGTCTACAACAGCGTGAACATCGGTGAATATCCGGCTCGCGGTTCGCAAAAAGTTGCCGATCATCCCGTCATTCTCGGCGTAGGCCGGCTCGATCCAAAGAAGGGCTTTGACGTGCTGATTTCCGCCTGCTCGATACTGCGCGAACGCGGAATAGACTTTCGCTGCGTGATTGTCGGAGGCGGAGCCGAACGCGGCAAACTTTTAACCATGCGAGCTGGCTTGAAGTTGGAAGAGTACGTGGAGATGGCCGGCGAACTCGGTTTTGCCGAGGTAAAGCCCTGGTACTACCGGGCTGCAATCTTCGCGATGCCGAGCGTTGTCACCCCAGAAGGGCAGACCGATGGCCTGCCGACGGTGGTTATCGAGGCCATGGCCAGCGGTTTGCCGATTGTAGGATCTATGGTCGGAGGAATTCCGGAGGCGCTGCAGGATGGAGTCAACGGATTTCTGGTACCGGCAAACGCGCCCGTTGACCTCGCGGATCGCCTTGAACTTCTTCTGCAACAGGAGACTCTTCGCGCGCGATTCGGGGTTGCGAGCCGCCGAATCGCCGAAGCTCAATTCAGCTTGGGCGAGAAGGCTGCCAGACTATCCGAACTCATGAGAGGACACCTGAAATCGGCAACTTCGTCGCCGTCAGTTCAGGTGCGCCAGACAGCGGTTCCGTAGCCGGCAGTCGATCAGGACGAGCCTGCGTGGCCTCGAAAAGGTGCGCCCTCACTTGACGGCGGAGTAGTCCTGAAGTTAGCCATGTCTTTAAATTCTACGATGGCCGAAGATAACCCGGATGTTTCACGCGGAGAGGTTCAATGGAAAGCTCTGAACAGAGAAAGCTAATCGAAGCTGAGTTTCATGACGTGTTGCGCGATCCGTCGCTGCAGGACAATCCGGAACTCTATGCCAAGCTGACGTCCAACAGGAAGTGGTATTGTATCACGCGGAGGAGCCAAGACTTCGCGAGAGACTACCTCCGGCAACACAGCCCGGGAGCGAAGGCACTCGATTATGCGTGCGGAGATGGCTTGTTTGCGTTTCAGATGGCCGAGGCGGGAGCGGACGTTGTTGGTATCGATATCTCCCCGGTTTCGGTCTCTAACGCGGCCAGGGAAGCCGAGACGCGGGGAATGTCCGCCAAGTTTGCAGTGATGGACTGTGAGAACCTCGAGTTCCCAGACAATACCTTTGATCTGATTAACGTCAGTGGAGTGCTGCACCATCTGGACGTGAAGCGGGCGTACTCCGAAATGGCGCGGGTGTTAAAACCCAGCGGTACGGTGATCTGCGTTGAGGCGTTAAGGCACAATCCCATTTTTCAGGCATATCGAATGTTAACGCCGCATTTGCGAACCAGTTACGAGGCACGACACATCCTGCGACGAAAGGATGTACTGGCGGCTCGCGAATGTTTTAATCAGATCGAATGGCATTTTTTTCATCTGGCCAGCATGGCGGCGGTCCCATTTAGAAATTCGCGGGCTTTTGGTCCGGTGCTGTCGTCTCTGGAGATCGTCGACAGCGCTCTGCTCACGATTTCTCCATTCCGTTGGTGGGCGTGGCAGATTGGGTTTGTGCTTTCCAAGCCGAAGGTTTCCAACTGACGGAGCCATCTGTGTTACCTGCGTCAACGAAGCCAGAGGTAATTCGAGAGGATTGGTACCGGGCTTACTACGCCGCAAAAGGAGCGGACCGGAATAGCCTGCTGCACAACCCGGAGGTGCTGTACCAGAGCCTCGCCCAAGAGGCGGCACTGGTGCGGGCGCTGCAATCCATTCGGCCCGACAATGAAACAGCACGTGTCTTGGATGTGGGATGCGGAGACGGAAGCACCTTGCTCACATTTCTGCGGCTGGGATTTGCGCCGGGAAATCTGCACGGCATCGACTTTCAAGAAGGGCGGATTGCGGAGGCGATTCGGAAATGTCCGAGCATCCACTTTGCGCATGGCGATGCGACCAACCTGCAGTTTCCCGGCGAGACCTTCGATCTGGTGCATGAGGCCACGATGTTTATCCACAGCGTGGACGACGAATTATCCCGGAAGATTGCCAGTGAGATGGTGCGCCTGACCAAGCGGGGCGGCCACATCCTCTTGTGCGACTGGCGATATTCAAAGCCAGGAAGTGCGGCCCACCGCGCGGTAACGCAGAAAAGGATTTCCAAACTGTTCGAGGTCGGCCGCCGAACGAGTGTCACAGGAGTATTTGCGGGTCCTCTCCTGCCGCCCCTCGGACGGTTCTTGTCGCGGCGGCTGCCAGCGGTCTTCTTCCTGGCCGGTGGGTTGCTACCGTTTTTAGTTGGCCAGGTAACCACGGTGTTGCGCAAGTCCTAGTTTGAATGGGCCACGAAAACTCTCAACCAAATAAGAATGAAACCACAAATAGAAGACGAGCAGAGCGTTTCTGAAATCGCGACAATTGCGCTGCGGCTGCCGGCGGACATGGAGACGCTGCCGATCGTGACCGTGATTGTCCCCTGTCGAAATGAGGAGAAGCACATTGGCCGATGTCTGGAGTCGATTCTGGCCAACGATTATCCCAAGGAGCGGCTGGAGATCCTGGTGCTGGAGGGAATGAGCGAAGACCGCACACGGGAGATTGTTGCGGGATACAGCGCTCGTCATCCGATCATCCGGCAAGTGGACAATCCCCAGAAACACATCCCCGCGGCCATGAATCTGGGAATTCAGAATGCGCGGGGCGCGACCATTATCAAGATGGACGCGCACTCCACATTCCAGCGGAACCATATTTCACTATGTGTGGCCTATCAGGAAGAGTATGGGGCGGAAAATGTCGGGGGAGTTTGCAAAATGATGCCGGGCGCGAATACGGCAATGGCGCGGGCGATAGTGCTCGGACTGGGGAGCCGGTTCGGATCGGGGAATGCGAACGTCAAGGTTGGTGTGGAAAAGCCGACGTGGTCGGATACGGCGGCGTTCGGATGCTTCAAGAAGGAACTTTTCTCGCGCCTGGGCCTATTTGACGAGAGGTTGCTGAGTAGTTCGGATCTCGATATGAACCTGCGGATTCGAGCCCGCGGGCGGCGGGGTTTTGGTCGTGCCGGATGTGGGAATCAACTATGTGGCCGATGCGAATCTGAAAGCATTTCGACGCCACGTGTTTGCCGACGGAGTGTGGATCAGCTACGTCATGAAATTTGGGAAGCGAGCATGGTCCTGGAGGCACTGGATTCCGGCGGCATTTGTGCTGAGCCTGTTGGCGGCGTGCGCACTGGCCGTAGTCAATCGCATATTTCTGTGGACGGGACTGGGCATCGCACTGGTGTACCTGGCGGTGAGTGTCGCAGCGTCCTTGCAAATAGCGGTTCGTGAGCGAGATCCGCGTTACGCGTTTCTGCTGCCGATCGTGTTTGCAGTGAGGCATTTCGTGCATGGTCTGGGAACCCTTTTCGGCCTGTTGTTGGTGATCGTACCGGGCGGGCACTGGAAGAGCAGGCGAAGACGGAAGGCTTAAGGGTGGGCAAGATATCGTGTAACCCTCCGGTGGTTCTCATGAGACCGGAGGTGCACGCTGTTTGGTGCCCCTGGACAATTCATTTGTGACGCACTTTCGTTATGTCCTGGGCGAGCAAAATCGCGAAGCTCTACCGGGTGGACCACGGGAAGAAATTCCGGTTGACGGATTTCGATCCCGCCGACACTGGTCGCCTGCACTCCAAGGAACATGCACACGAACTGCTCGAAAAGGGCATCGCTCACATGGCAGAGCTGCAGACGAAGCTCTATGCCCAGGACTGCTGGGCACTGTTGCTCATTTTTCAGGCGAATGCTGCTGGCAAGGACAGAGCCATCAAGCATGTGATGTCGGGCGTGAATCCGCAGGGCTGCCAGGTGTATTCCTTCAAGGCTCCCTCGGCCGAGGAACTGGATCACGATTATCTCTGGCGTTCCATGCGCTGTGTGCCGGAGAGAGGACGCATCGGCATCTTCAATCGGTCTTATTACGAAGAGGTGCTGGTGGTGCGGGTGCATCCCGAGGTGCTGAAGAATGAGAGGATTCCGCAGCCGTTAGTCACGAAGGAAATCTGGGACGACCGCTTCCGCGACATCTGCGCCTTCGAGCGATACCTTTCCAGGAACGGCATCGCAGTTCGCAAGTTCTTCCTGAATCTCTCCAAGGGCGAGCAGAAGAAGCGCTTTCTGGAGCGGTTGGAACAGCCCGAGAAGAATTGGAAGTTCTCCGCCGCCGACGTGCATGAGCGTGAGAGCTGGGACGATTATATGCACGCCTACGAGGAAATGATCCGCAACACGGCTACCAAGCATGCGCCCTGGTACGTGGTTCCGGCGGATAATAAGTGGTTCACCCGCGCAGTTGTGGCTGCCGCGATCGTAGAGACCCTGGAAGACCTGAATCTCGCCTACCCTACGGTTGATGCGGAGAAACGCAAGCAACTCGAAACGGCGCGGGCCTTGCTGGAAGGAAAAAAGCTCGAAGGAAAGAAGTCCGAAGGCAAGAAGTCCGCGGGGGAGAAGAAGGGATGACGCAAGCGCTCATGAGTCATGCAACGCAAAGCACCACGGCTATGCCCGAGCTGGCGTTTCCGTTTCTCGATTTGAAAGCCGAGTTTGCGGCCATGCGCGAGGAAGTGCTGACGGCAGTCGCCCGAGTTCTCGATAGCCAGCATTTCATCCTCGGACCGGAGGTCCAGGCGTTTGAGGCCGAGGTGGCGGAGTTAGTCGGCTGCCGCTTTGCCATCGGATGTGCGTCGGGATCGGATGCGCTTTTGCTGGCGCTCATGGCGCTGGAGATCGGTGCCGGGGACGAAGTCATTACTACTCCTTTCACCTTCATCGCCACCGCCGGGGCTATCGCGCAGCGTGGGGCGCGGCCGGTTTTTGTGGATATCGGTGGGGAAGACTTCAACCTCGATGTTGAGCGAATCGAGAGCGCTATCACGCCGCGAACCCGTGCCATCATGCCATTCCATTTGTTTGGCTTAGCGTCTGAGATGAATGTAATTCTTGAAGTTGCGAAAGAGCACAATTTGCCGGTTGTCGAGGATGCGGCGCAGTCTATAGGAGCCCGCTACCACGAGAATAGTGTTGGAAGTTCAGGGACCGCGGGGTGCTTCAGCTTTTTTCCGTCGAAGAATCTGGGGGGGCGGGCGACGGCGGAATGATCGCTACGTAAGATGCCGCTCTCGCCGAACGCTTGCGCCTCCTCCGGGTCCACGGCAGCCGAAGCAAGTATGAGTACGAACTTCTCGAAGTCAACAACAAAAGCCCTGAGGCATTCCGTCGTCGTTTGGTTTGAGGTTCCCGCGGTGCTGCTGGCAATTAGGCAAAAGTAAGGCAAACTGTTGATTTCGCTACGAAGTGGATAACCTCACGCGCCTAGCATCACGCACTCAGTCAGTTTGCGTGCTTGAGACCTTGCAAATGCGGAGCGCGTGACTTCGGTAACCGTTCCTGCACATTCTCCGGACAGCTTAACCTCATCGAAAAGAGAATAATAGTAGAGATACCGATCTGCATTCAGTTCGGAAAACTTTTCGAGCCGCGGAACGACGCCCGCGCCGTTCTGACCTCGCGGATTTTCACGAGTTTGAAGGTCCAGTCATCGGGAGAAATTCTGCATGTCTCTAAACCCTCCAAAGATTCGTACACTCAACCATCTCCTGCGGATCCTCCCCGCAAACGTCCCGTGTCTGAACGCAGAATCCAGGCCAATCGAAGAAATGCCCTTCGCTCGACGGGGCCAAGGACGGCGCGGGGAAAGCGCACTGTAGCCCGCAACGCAATCAAGCATGGATTCCTCGCCCGGGAGGTTGTCATCACGGCTGGGGATGGCGCGGAGAGTCTGGAAGAGTTTCATACCTTGATTGGAAATCTCTGGGAATGTTACGAGCCCGAGGGTGTCGTTGAGGAATCTCTTGTGCAAACGATTGCCACTTGTTTGTGGAGGAAAGCGCGTGTGATTCGTGCGGAGAACGGAGAAATACGCAAGCGGCTCGACACTTTGGCGGTGGACCGAGCCCTGCGAATTTCAGACAAGGGCAACCTTGATGTGGCGTTATCACATATGGAGTTAGGTTTGTTCAATGCCGAGAACCCGGCTGACGGCGAGGTGTCCACAAGGGAACGATGGTCGGTGTTGCAAGGTGCCCAAAGCGACATGAGAGGACACCACTCGGGCCTGGCATACCTGAGTGCGTTACTGGAGACAGCAAAATCCGAGATCACCAGCGGCGGTCATATCTCGGGAAGGACGGCACATAGGATTTTTTCGGTGTTCGGCTTGTGGGACTGCTTGCTCGGGCTTACATGTCTGTACTCGGGTCGTTCAGAAACGAAAGTGGAAACTACACCGTCTGCAGGTGCTGGAGACAAAGAAGTAGAAAATGGCCGGGCTTCTCTCATTGCAGTTATTGACAGCCGACTTGAAAGGCTCAGCCTCTATGAACGATACGCGACAGAGCGCGAGAAACTCACGGAAGGTGCAGAAGCCCGAAGTTTCAGCCTACCTCCCGCAGTCGCGACCGACAAAATCCTCCGCTATGAAGCTCACCTGGACCGCCAACTATATCGCGCCATGGACCAACTGGAGCGTCTGCAACGGCGGCGCAGAGGCGACGACGTACCGCCGCCTCTCAATATTAGCTTGTATAGGAGGAGCTCTCCTCAACCAAGATAGTTGTTGTCAACTAGGACAGCGAGACAGCGGTTTTGCGAAACAAAGCCAATAAGTCTTTTGGTTTCAGTTTGGACGAACTTGCATCGACTGAAAGGCGGCCGGAAAGCTTCCACTTGGATCGAAGGTCGTTACACTCCGCTTGGACACAGAGAGACATAACTGGGGACTTACGACCGTCTAATCGATCAGGCACCTCGACATCCGGCAAACGGCAAGCCATACTGGAGCTCAGCGCTGCATTCTGCTTATGTCCTGGGCTTATAAACTCGCCAAGCCGTATCGAATCGACCGCGGCGCAAAGTTCCGGCTGAAGGATTTCGATCCTGCCGACACCGGAGAGCTTCACTCCAAGGAGCACGCCGAGGAGCTGCTCGAAAAAGGTATCGCCCGCATGGCGGAAATGCAGAACAAGCTCTATGCCCAGGACCGCTGGGCGCTGTTGCTCATCTTTCAGGCGATGGACGCTGCCGGTAAGGACGGAGCTATCAAGCATGTAATGTCGGGCGTGAACCCGCAGGGCTGCCAGGTGTTTTCTTTCAAAACTCCTTCGACCGAAGAACTCGATCATGATTATCTCTGGCGCTCCATGCGCTGCTTGCCAGAAAGAGGACGCATCGGCATCTTCAACCGGTCTTATTACGAGGAAGTGCTGGTCGTGCGGGTGCATCCTGAGGTGCTGAAGAATGAGAGAATTCCGCAGTCGCTGGTCACGAAAGACATTTGGGACGACCGCTTCCGCGATATCTGCGCCTTCGAGCGCTATCTTTCCGGCAACGGCGTCATAGTCCGCAAGTTCTTCCTGAATCTTTCCAAAGGCGAGCAGAAGAAGCGCTTTCTGGAGCGGCTGGAACAGCCCGGGAAGAACTGGAAGTTTTCCGCCGCCGACGTGCATGAGCGTGAGAGCTGGGACGATTACATGCACGTCTACGAGGAGATGATCCGCAACACGGCCTCGAAGCATGCTCCCTGGTACGTGGTTCCGGCGGACAACAAGTGGTTCACCCGCGCAGTCGTGGCTGCTGCCATCGTAGAGACCTTGGAAGACTTAGATCTGGCCTATCCCAAGGTCGACGCGGAGAAGCGCAAGCAACTCGAAGCGGCGCGGGCGCTGCTTGAAGGAAAGCTTGAAGGGAAGAAGTCCGAAGGAAAGAAATCTGCAGGCAAAAATTCTGCCGGGAAGAAGGGATGACGCAGGCGCTCATGAGTCAGGCACCGCAAGGAACTACGGCTATGCCCGAGTTGGCGTTCCCCTTTCTCGATTTGAAAGCCGAGTTTGCGGCCATGCGCGAGGAGGTGCTGGCGGCGGTTGCCCGAGTTCTCGATAGCCAGCATTTCATTCTTGGTCCGGAGGTCGCTGCCTTCGAGGCCGAAGTGGCGGAACTGGTTGGCTGCCGCTTTGCGATCGGCTGTGCGTCGGGATCCGATGCGCTTCTGCTTGCACTGATGGCGCTGGAGATCGGACCGGGCGATGAAGTAATTACTACTCCCTTTACCTTCTTTGCCACTGCAGGAGCCATCGCGCAGCGCGGGGCGCGGCCGGTCTTTGTCGATATTGGAAGGGATGATTTCAACCTCGACCCGGAGCGAATTCAGGCCGCCATCACGCCGCGAACTAAGGCCATTATGCCAGTCCATTTGTTTGGCTTAGCGGCAGAGATGGATGTAATTCTTGAGACTTGCAGCAAAACTCAATTTGCCGGTGATCGAAGATGCGGCGCAGGCGATAGGAGCCCGCTACCGAGAGCAAGGCAGTGTCGGAAGCCTAGGGACAGCCGGGTGCTTCAGTTTCTTCCCGTCGAAGAACCTGGGCGGAGCGGGCGATGGCGGAATGATCACCACACAAGATGCCGCACTTGCTGAGCGCTTGCGCCTCCTGCGGGTCCACGGCAGCCGAAGCAAGTATGAGTACGAACTTCTGGGAGTTAACAGCCGCCTCGATGCCTTGCAGGCGGCGATCTTACGCGTCAAGCTACGGCATCTGACCGAGTGGACGAATGCGCGGCGGCGTCATGCGGATCAATACAGAGACTTGTTCCGCCAAGTTGGGCTGGACAGTCTTATCCAATTACCTGCGGTTCCAGCCGGAAGAGATCACGTCTACAACCAGTTCGTGATTCGCACGCCGCAGCGCGACGGCTTGCGAAGCTACTTGCGTCAGCAGGGCATTCCCAGCGAAATTTACTACCCTCATCCGTTGCACCTGCAGCCCGCGTTCAGCTATCTGGGCTATAAACCGGACGATTTTCCTCAGGCAGAAGCGGCTTGCGCAGAAGTGCTGGCTTTGCCGATTTCCCCCAAACTGACGGAAGAACAGCAGCAGAGAGTCGTGACTGCGATCGCGGATTTCTTCAAGCGATAGCTGAGTGGTTGGTGGTTTGCCATGTGAGACTGCCGCTTTCGGCTGGTCCCACCCAGCCGCTTGCCAGGGTTGTCATTCCGACCCGGAGCGCTAGCGACGGTGGAGGAATCCCTACTTCCGGTTCCGGCACCGATCATACGGGTAGGGATGTTTCGACTACGCCGTTGCTCGCTCCGCTCACTCTGGCTCCGCTCAACATGACAGATGGTGAAGCCGTCAGCTAAGAAGTCCCAGGCTTGCAGGATGACAGAGTCCTAGAGACAGCAAGAACCCACAATCGCTCGTGGACAGCAGAAGGCAGCTGTCCCCACGTGTTCCTCTCCCTCTCGCGGTTTGTTCCTTCCTGGTTTTTCTCTCCCACTTGGAATTCGATCAAGGCCCAAGGTGTACCCGCCGTGGTTACCACATAGTTACCGCGCCATCCCCTTCAGAATAAAAGGCCGAGAATTTTTCTAAGAGTAATCAAAGGTTTGGTTACCTACGGCCACCGCATAGCACTTTTGGTTCATTGACCTATCGGTAGGGCGTTGCTAAGTTGACTACATTGATTCCTCCCCGAATGGGGTGATTATGAAACTGGCTCATATTTGTTATGCGGCTCTGGGAATCGCGGTGGCGCGTTGGATTTTTAGGCGGCAGCCGGTGCAAGTGAGCGATCCGGTTGCGCGTTTGCGGTCTTCAGGTCTGCTGTAAGCGGGGATTGTGCTTGGGGCGCTGTCTTCCGTAGTTGCAATCGCGCTTGGGGCGTACGGTATTTCGTTGCGCGCTGCTTCGGTCCGTACGCCGAGCGCTCTCTCTGCTTTTCTTTCCGAAAGGTCTACGACCAACGTTTTATCCCTCCCATCTTCCGTCCCGCCGATGAGTGACTAGAATCTCCTAAAGGGGACAGTCCAGCCTGCCGCCCAGTAATCAACTGAATGCCCGGTTACGATCGGTAGGTAGGGTTTGGCCCGCGGTCCTGTCACAATGAGAGTGACAGTGACAGTAACAGTGATCAGCTCTGAGCCGACCGGAGTTTATGCGGAACAAGCTTCATCTTGCGATTATTCTGAGTGCGGTACTGCTGCTGCCAGTGTGCCTGGCGGCGCAGTCGGACGAGAATTCCGTCCCACTCGGTGATGTTGCCCGCGCCTTGCGGAAGAGCAAGGCGGCCCCGGCGGCGACCGAAACCGTCATCGACAACGATAATTTTTCAAAGGTGATGGAGCAGGCAGAGAGCCAAAGAGCCAAGGGCATCGTGCATTTTTCCGTTCAGGCGACGGGCCGCGATGTGCAGGTCTCCTCACCCGATGTGACCTGCAGCCTCTCCTTCAACGCGCAGGGTCCGCTGTTGCCCGACCCGTTGATGTCGCAGGACCTGCCGCGCAACGAGCTGGCGAAACTCGACGGCCCGGCTACCATCAACGGCGATTCTCTCCAAGTGACGGTATACAACGGCACGGCGTGGAATGTGAGGGAAATTACGGTCGGCCTGACGATTCTGCGCCGCCCGGCCGCCACCGCCGCCTACTATGGGTCGGCGCAGTTGCGTCCTGCGGCTGCAGGAGGCGATGGCCCTGCGGAGAAGCGCTCCGACCTAACCGTGCTCTACCACTTGAAAGGCGCGGCCTCACCGTTCGGTACGGCAGTGTTCAGCCAGAATCTGGGTGGAACTCTTGGCCCCGATCAGGATTGGCACTGGGCCATCGTGCAGGCGCAAGGCACGCCCCCAAGATAGATTTCCTCTGTGGTTTCCCTGTGCTCCCCTGTGTTCCCTGTGGTGATGAGTTTTACTCGACTCGCCGCCCCGCCAGCAACGCCAGTTCCCGCCACTTCCAGTAGCAATCTACATCGACAAATCCAATTTCACGGAGCCAGCCCAATTGTGTCTCGACGTCGAGTAACTTGTTGGAGGGGTCTTCGGCTTCTGGAGCTAGGTTCAGCAGTCGAAGAAACTCATTGTGGAGATCGGAGGTCGAGGATGCGACGTGCTCGAGATTGCAGAAGACGCCACCCGGCGCCAGCAGGGAATAAACCTCGGCGTACAACGCGCGCTTGCGTTCGTGGGTGAGATGGTGAATCGCAAAGCTGGAGACAATTGCATCAAACTCCCCGAGCGCCGGAACCGGAACATCCAGATCGTGCGCGACGATAATGACCGATGCATCTCCCGAGAAGCGCTTCCGCACCGCTTCGAGCATGGGTGGAGAGAAATCCAGGCCCACAGCATCAGCTTGAGGGCGATCCCGCTTCAGTAGCGCCAGCAGGCGACCGTCGCCGGTGCCGAGGTCGAGAATCCGGCGCACATCGTGTGGAACTATTTCGAGAACTTCGGCTTCGCCCTCGCCCCGGTGCGGAATCGTGTCCGCCAAGCCGAGATATTCGAGGGCATGGTCAGGGGACGTCCAGAGATTTGTGCCTGTTGTCATGGTCTCGCCCGATTAGTTTACTCCGCGGGGTGGATAGCCCAGGAGATTCGTGCTATTACAAGCACCCTTGAGAGCAGAAATACGAAAGGCCCGGCGTTTTGCCGGGCCTTCTTGATTCTGCTTGAATCCGAGTCAGGCCTACATGGGACTGGGATATTGAGAGTGGCTGGCCAGACGGTGCATTTTGGGAGTGGGTGTCTTCACCGTCTCCTGGTCGCGGACCACGACGAAATCCTTGGACCCAAAGAGTCCGTCAGAGATCGCTCCCAGGCTGGCATTGGACTTTGCCAGCACCATCAACATGTATTTCTGGGCCACCGGCCGGTCGGCTGGATGGATGAGCTTCCACCAACGCTTCATCGACTCCTGGACCTCTCCTTCAGTTTTTGAGCCCTCTACCAGGGCGTCTATCAGCCTGTAGACTTTGCTCTTAACCGCTTGATAGGAAATCGAAACTTCTTGTCCCATGATCGGCGCTCTCCACTGCACGACATTGCAATATGCTGGCCAAATCGTTTATCTAAATAATACATACACTTAGCGCCTTATCGATCCAAGTTATAGGAGGAATCAAGATTACTGATACGGATTTGTGTAGAAAACCATCCGGCCGGTCGGTCGGGCACCGAGCATCCGGCCGCAAGTCGCACCAATTGGCTTATTGTTTCAGGAGTTTCTCCACTGCGTCTACGACTTCCGGAGACTCCGGCGTGACCGCCGACTCGAACCGCTGCACAACTTTGCCGTTGCGGTCCACCAGGAACTTCGTGAAGTTCCATTTGATGTCGCCGGTGTGAGTGGGGTCGGCCTCTTTGGTGAGGTACTGGTAAAGCGGCGTTTGGTCGGCGCCCTTCACTGAGACCTTGGCGTAAATCGGGAAGGTCACGCTGTACTTGGTGGAGCAGAAGGTCTTGATCTCCTGATTCGTGCCCGGCTCCTGCCCTCCAAAGTTATTGGCAGGGAAGCCCAGAATGACGAAGCCCTGGTCCTTGTACTTCTCGTACAGAGCTTCCAGCCCGGTGTACTGCGGAGTGAAGCCGCAGCGGCTGGCCACATTGACTACCAGAATCACTTTTCCCTTGAAATTGGCTAACGGCATCGGCTCGCCGTCCAGGGAAGGCAAGGTGAAGGTGTAGATACTTGAGGCGGCAAACATCGAAGCAGATGTCATAATCACGAAACCCAATACCAATCCACGCAGCATGGTCCTCATTGAGGCTCTCCAGCGGCTCCACGCCGCGAATCGAACAGTCGTTAGAATAACGGACGCCGGTGTGCGATGCAAATGTTCCATGTGTGTGGAGTACAATGTGGCCCCATTGTCCAAATATGGGTGGGGCAGCATAGCTCTGGGAGCGCACCATCCTCGGAGTCCTGGCAATCGCTGGGCCCCGGTATCCCAAGAAACACCACTACTTTGCGGAGGCCCTATGAAGCGGCTGCTGTGGCTGGTCATTTGTCTGGCGGTGTGCAGTGCGGCGCGGGCGCAGGAACCTTCCGCCCACAAGAAGGAAGCGCCCGCCGACCGTATGTTTTTTCCCCGCGACACGCTCTACGGATACGCCCAGTTCGATCTCGCCCCTCCGCACAATGAAATCGACCCCAACCTGTGCGCCGCCAACGCGGGCCAATACGGCGGCGTGAATGCCCCGTGCAGTGAGTTTGCCCGCTACATGCTCTCGGGACTGGTGGAAGTTCGCCCCTTCGGCCGGACCCAACTGCGGCGCTTCATGCTTTTCGGCCAGCCCACCTTCCTCTTCGGTAAGACGATTCCGAAGACCCTCTATACGTGGTCATTCGATGCCATCGGCATTGAGCGATCCTGGGGAGGCGCAATCTATCTCGGCCAGGGATTCGAATTTCGCGTCACCCAGCATTTCCTTTTCGACCGGCTCGGCGCCCGCAACAGAAATCTCGGAACCGCGGATTTGGGCAACAACGGTCCATGGGGCCGCTACAACACTATCGGCGTGCGTAAAACCTTTGGCACGCGACGATGGTGAGCGGGAGCCGAGAACCGGGAACCAAAAACTAAAAACTGGATTTATGTGTTCTGGCGAATGTCGCGCGCCAAGACAGTCAGTAGTTCCCCTGTGCTTCGCTGTTGTGCCCTGTGGTTAAACCGTTGTTGACCAACAGGGGCCACAGGGAAGCACAGGGGCCGTAGTGCGAAGTCTCCGGCCCCCGGAAGCCAACTCAATTCCTGCATCTGCCCATGCTATGCTGACCTTTTGAGCCAGTGCCTTGTCTACCAGCAAACCGCCAAGCGACTCTCACCTGCCGCTACAATTCAAAAAAGCGGCACCCGGCGATGCACCTGCATCCGCAATGAAGGCACCGGAGGAACCGCTATTCCCAGACGAGCCGGCAAACGTGCACATTCCTTTTCAGGAGCCGCAAGGGGCCCTGCCGCTGCTTTCGCGCGTTAGTCGGCAGCTCACACTGGAACTGGCCGCGTCACTGCCTGCGCTGCTGGCCGAATCGCCCGATCCTGACTCCGCACTGCTTCTGTTCGACCGGCTGATCAGCGGCTCGGCTGAAACCGTGCGCCTGCTGAACCAGCACCATTCTCTAGCTCATTATGCGATCGTGGTCTTTGGCCACAGCCGCTTTCTGGGCGAAACTCTGATCCAGAATACCGACCTCTTCCAATCGCTTCTGCGGGAGCGAAACCTGGACCAGAGCTTCTCCCGCGAGGAGTTTCACGAAGCCCTGGCTCGTTTTCTTTCTCGTTCCTTTGAGACTGACCTCTCGGTGCTCCTGGCGCGTTTCAAGCGGCGGGAATACGTCCGCATTATGTTGCGCGACGTGCTGAAGATCGCGCCTCTGGCCGAAACCACCGCCGAGATTTCCGCTCTGGCCGACGTGCTGATCGAACATGCTCTGCGTGCGGCCCACACTCTTCTGCAGCGCCGTTACGAGGCGCCCCAGCATTTGGACGCGGGAGGCCGTTTGGTCGACACTCCCTTCGCCATCCTGTCTCTTGGCAAGCTGGGCGGCAGCGAACTCAACTACAGCTCGGACGTGGACCTGATGTACATCTTCGGCGACGGAGAAGCCCCGCCGCGAGCCATCTCTTCGAACCGCGAGTATTTCATCCGTCTGGCGCAGCAGGTCACCGAGATTCTCTCCCGCGTCACCCGCGAGGGCCCGGTTTTCCGCATCGATCTCCGCTTGCGCCCGCAGGGCAACGAAGGCGAACTCGCGATCAGCCTCGCCCACGCTTTGCATTACTACGCTCAGGAGGCCCACGACTGGGAACGGCAGGCGCTCATCAAAGTCCGCCACTCCGCGGGAGACGCCCCTTTAGCCCGCGAATTCATCCGCGCAGTGCAGCCCCACGTCTACACCGAGGGAGTGAACTTCGCCGCCATCAAGACCGCGCTCGTCGCCCGGGAAAAGATGCACGCCCGCCGCTACCACCGTGCCGTCCTGGAGCCGCCGGGCGAGAGCATCAATGTAAAAATCGATCCCGGCGGAATCCGCGATATCGAGTTTCTAGTGCAGTGCCTGCAGCGGGTGTATGGCGGAGGCGAACCTTGGCTCCGCTCCGGAGGAACCCTGTTTTCCCTGCAGAAGCTGCACGATAAGCGACACGTCAGCGGCAAGGAGTTCCACGATCTGACCAGCGCCTACGAATTCCTGCGTCACCTCGAGCACCGCCTGCAACTGCGCCAGGGGCAGCAGACTCACCGCTTGCCGGTGTCAGAGGCTGACCTGCGCATCCTGCAGCGCTCGATGGAAGGCTATGCTCCCGGCGAGTATCGCGCCGCCGACCTCTCCAGCTTGGTGCAAAGTCGTATGGCGGCAGTGGCGGATATCTACCGCCGCATCGTCTATCAGCAGCAGAGCCGAAGCCACAGCGAGGCTCCGGACGCGCCCTTCGAGCTGCGCAGTACCCTCGAACCCGGCAGCGTGGACCGGTCGAACCAGCAAATCCTGGAAAGGCTGGCCGTCGACGCTCCCGATTTGTACGCCATTGCCGTTCGTCCCGAGCTGAGCCTGCAAGCGCGGCGAAACCTGTTCCGGTTTCTGTTTTCCGCCTTCACCAGTTCGGAACGCTACGCCGCTGTGATTCGCTGTCCCGAAGCCATGGCTCGGGCTGTGGAAATATTCGACGCCAGCGACTATCTCACCGGCATTCTGATTCGCCATCCTGAGGAGATAGCTACCTTGGCGGAAGTTGCCCAGGATCCCAGCCACGTCGGCGGCGGACGCCTGTTTCACACCGCCTTGGGAATGGGGCGCACACCCGGCGATCCCGTCTTCAGTTACGTCGCCTCCGCACCCCTCCCGTATGGTGAAAAGCTGGCCTTGCTGCGGCAGCATTTTCGTCACCGCATTTTTGCCGTGGGTGCGCGCGATATCACCGAACAGCGCAATGTGTACGAGTCCTTTGGAGCGGTCGCGGCGGCTGCGGACGACGCCATAGCCGCTGCCTTCGGCATTGTGGGCGAGCCGGACGGCCTGGCCGTGATGGCCTTGGGCCGCCTGGGCAGCGGCGAGTTTGATGTCCTCTCCGATGTCGACCTTATTTTCGTTTGTGGAGAAGACTACAACCGCGAATACCTGACCCGGATTTCGGAGCAAATGATGCAGGCACTGGCCGCCTACACCCGCGACGGCATGGTATTTCCCGTCGATGCCCGCTTGCGTCCTCGAGGCGGAGAGGGCGAGCTGCTGGTCACGCCCACTCAACTCGATGTCTACTTCGAGCACGAAGCGCACTCGTGGGAGGCCCTTACGTATACCAAGCTGCGCTATGTCGCCGGCTCGCGCCGCCTGGCGCAGCGGGCCAGCACTGCAACCAGAGTCTTATTCCAGCGTTTCGCGGCGGATGCGTCCTTCCCGCAGGCTGTCCGCGAAATGCGAGCGAAGGTCGAGGCCGCCGAAGCCCCGGAGCGCAACTTCAAAACGTCGCCAGGAGGAACCTACGACGTTGATTTTCTAACCTCTTTCTTGCTGGTGCAGCACGGCGCTCAGGAAAAAGGAGGAAGTCTGCGCGACCGGCTCTGGCGCTGCGTAGCTGCAGGCCTGCTGGAAAAAACCGACGCTGCGACGCTCGACCACGCCGCCGAACTGTTGCGCACGGTCGAGCACGTGGTTCGTCTGGTCGTGGGACGCGCCCGCAAATGGCTACCCGCCACTGAACACGCCGCCCGCATGACCGAGAAACTCGCGTCGCAAATCCTAGGCCGCACTTTCCCTACCGGCCTTGAACCCGAACTCCTAAACACCTGCGCCGAAACCCGAAAAATCTTCGACCGCCTAACCACCCCTAACTTGTGATTCCCTGGAAACAATTGTCATTCCGAGGCGCGTATTACATTGTCATTCTGAGGCGCGCTGCGCCGAGGAATCGGCTGTCCACTCACTGTTCCCCTGCAAGCTGCGTGAGCGAAGCTCAGCCCATCACTGCGCAGGCATCGGACGATGTGTCTTCAAAGCATAGTTACGCGCTACCCCAAACCCCGTCACCCCAATGTGCCCAATCGACATCCACCGTTCCAGCTTGTGATGCCCCGTCCGATGCAACAAATACGAAATGCCAACCGATGTCATAGTCCCTGCCGCCTCCAAGGCTGCGAACCCGGCGGAATTATCCACTACATCGTCAGGCAGCAGAATCTCCGTCCGACCTCGAGCCTGGAAGTTGCGGGTGGAGGCGTAGTCCATTCCGCGGAAAACGCCCACGCCGGTAAAGAGCAAGAGGTTTTCTCGGTCCCAGAAGTTGTGGGGCGATGAGGGTCTGGCGCTAGACTGGGCGACCGCTGCAGTTGCGGCGAATGTCAAAACGATAAGAATCAGCCGGCGCCTGGCGAAACGAACCGTCATCCTGTGCATTGTAGCGCCATGACATAGAGGAGAGGCGTTACCATTCGACTGGCAGCGGTTGTAAAGGCCTACGCGTATGAGGAATTAACGTGCGGCCGGACTTTCATTCGGGTAAACTCAAGGTATGGCGACTGCAATCCAAAATCGCGTAAAGGAGCGAGAGGTGCAAGCCAGAACCAAGATGGCCGCCTTTATTGACCACGTGGTCGACGTCATCGAAGCGACGCCCAAGCGCAAAAAGAGGCCTACTCCTCGCGCAACGCGGAACGCAAAAGCCCGGCGTTCCGCATAAACTCAGCAATCAACTCATCTTTAACGTTCTTCGATAGATGCGCGCCGTACTTTCCAGCAATCGCTTAAACGCCTGAACGTCGCCTCTCTGGCCTGCATCATGAAATTCTTCGATAATTTTGGCGGCCAGCTTTTCGTCGCGTTTCATGCTTCCTCCGGGCGCCAGATTGTATGTTTTGTAACCCACCATCCACCCAAGTGCTCTCCGCGAGGCGTCAAATCTAGTGAATTTGTATCGTAAGCGTTTTGACCCACTACCGCCGCAGAGAAAGTCCTAATTTCCGCACCGCCGTTTCACATCGTATAATGACTGGTTTCACCATCCACCTCGAGGAGTCCGAATGCCGGCTTCATACAATGGAGTGCCCGTCCCTCAAGGCGGCCAGATCCAATACGCCAATGGGTGCTACCAAGTCCCCGACAATCCCATTATCCCCTTCATCGAAGGCGACGCCATCGGCCGTGACATTTGGAAAGCCTCGGCGCGCGTATTCGACGCTGCCGTAGAAAAAGCTTACAAAGGCAAGCGCCGCGTCGTCTGGTACGAAGTATTCGCCGGCGAAAAAGCCAAAGCGAAATTCGACACCTGGCTGCCCGACGAGACCGTCAACGCCATTCGCGACTTCCGCGTCGCCATCAAAGGCCCGCTGACTACGCCCGTCGGCGGCGGCATCCGCTCCCTCAACGTCACCCTGCGCCAGGTGCTCGACCTCTACTGCTGCATCCGACCGGTGAAGTACTACCAGGGCACACCCTCGCCGGTAAAGCATCCCGAGCGCATGGATATCGTCATCTACCGCGAAAACACCGAAGATGTTTACGCCGGGGTGGAATGGGAGCAGGGAACTCCCGAGGCGGCAAAACTGATCGAGTTCCTGAACAAGGACATGCTCAAGGGCGGCAAAAAGCAGATTCGCCTGGACTCCGGCGTGGGCATCAAGCCCATCTCCGTCTTTGGCACCAAGCGCCTGGTGCGCATGGCCATTCAATATGCCCTCGACAGCGGACGCAAGAGCGTGACCCTGGTCCACAAGGGCAACATTCAGAAATTCACCGAAGGCGCCTTCCGCCAATGGGGATACGACCTCGCCACCGAAGAGTTCCGTGACAAGATCATTACCGAGCGTGAAAGCTGGGTCGTTGGGAACAAAGACAAGAATCCAAACCTCAGCGTGGAAGAGAATGCGGCGCTGATCGAGCCCGGCATGGAATTCGCTCCGGAAGCCTTCCGCCAGTCGATCTACAAAGAAGTGAAGAGCGTGCTTGACGCCATTTACGTCACGCACGGCAACGGCGCCTGGAAGAAAAAGCTAATGGTGAACGACCGCATTGCCGATTCTATTTTCCAGCAGGTGGTGACCCGCGCCGACGAATACTCCGTGCTGGCCACGCCCAACCTGAACGGCGATTACATCTCGGACGCTTGCGCAGCCCAAGTCGGCGGCCTGGGCATCGCGCCCGGCGCAAACGTCGGCGACGGCTACGCCTGTTTCGAGGCGACTCACGGAACCGCGCCGAAATATGCTGATAAAGACGTAATCAATCCCGGCTCGGTGATTCTGTCCGGCGTGATGATGTTCCGCTTCATGGGCTGGAATGAGGCCGCGGACCTGATCGAGCAGGGCATGGAGCGCACCATCCTGCAGAAGAAAGTCACCTACGACTTCGAGCGCCTGATGGAAGGCGCCACAAAAGTGAAGACCAGCGAGTTTGCCAGTTACATTATTGAGAATATGGATGCGGCAGTTTTGGCTGCCAAATGAAAAGCATCAACCACGAAGGTCACAAAGGTACACAAAGGAGAACGCTTCAGAGTCCGCTTTTCCTTTGTGTACCTTAGTGTCCTTCGTGGTTTGAGCTTTGTGTTTTGCATTCATAGAAAGGATCCCATGCGCAAGAAAGTCTCCATCGTCGGCTCGGGTAACGTCGGCGCAACTGCCGCCCACTGGATCGCCTCGAAAGAACTGGCCGATGTCATTCTCATCGACATCATCGACGGCGTCCCGCAAGGCAAAGGCCTCGACCTGCTCGAAGCCATGCCCATCGAGAAGCGCGATTCGCACATCCTCGGCACCAACGACTACGCCGATACTGCCGGCTCCGATATCGTCGTCATCACCGCGGGCATTCCCCGCAAACCGGGCATGAGCCGCGACGACCTGCTCAACACCAACCACAAGATCATGAAGGACGTGGTTGCGAAAGCGGTTCAGTACTCTCCGAACTGCATCCTGATCATCGTCTCCAATCCTCTGGACGCCATGGCCCAGGCGGCGTACAAGATGGCGGGCTTTCCGCGCGAGCGCGTGATCGGTATGGCAGGCGTACTCGACTCCGCCCGCTTCCGCGCCTTCATTGCAGAAGAACTAGAAGTCAGTGTTGAAAACGTTACCGCCTTTGTTCTAGGCGGCCACGGCGACACCATGGTCCCGCTGCCACGCTACTCGACCGTCGCTGGCATTCCCATCACCGAACTCATGGACGCAGCCACCGTCGAGCGCCTAGTGCAGCGCACCCGCGACGGCGGCGCCGAAATCGTCAAGTATCTCAAGACCGGCAGCGCTTACTACGCCCCGTCGGCCGCAGTCACCGAAATGGTCGAAGCGATTCTGAAAGACAAAAAGAAAATCCTCCCCTGCGCGGCTTATCTAGAAGGCGAGTACGGGATCACAGGACTGTATGTAGGCGTGCCGGTGAAGCTAGGCGCGAAGGGAATCGAACAGATCATCCAGATCAAGCTCACGCCTGAAGAAAGGGTGGGCTTGGAAAAGAGCGCTGCGGCCGTGAAGGAACTAGTGGCTGTGATTGGCGTCTAGTCGCGATTGGCGACTACGCATGGTTGGCGCCCCGAGCGAATCGCCGCAAAGGCTCTTGCAGTGTACGCTAAATGCGTAATAATATACGCATTATGCGTAATAACCATGTGTTGGATACGCTGTTCCCCAGAGTTCGCCAGGACGTGCTTTCGACCGCTCTGACTCGCCCGGAGAAGTGGTGGTATCTTTCGGAATTAGCGGTCTTCCTTCATACACGACCCTCCAGCCTCCAGCGAGAGCTTGCGGCTCTGGTTCAAAGTGGCATATTGGAACGACGCCGCGATGGACGCAGAAGTTACTTCAAAGCCGAGACGCGGTCGCCGATTTTCAGGGACCTGCAGAGCATATTCGAGAAGACTGTAGGAGTGGTCCCGTCGTTGGCGGCCGCGCTACACCCTTTTGAGAGCAAGATTGTCTGCGCCTTCGTCTACGGTTCGGTCGCGAGCGGTAAGGAACGCGCCACCAGCGACGTGGATCTGATGATCATCGGCAGCGTGGGATTGGCGGAACTCGCGCCATCTCTCAGACGAGTGGAAAAGCGGCTGGGCCGAGAGATAAATGTGGCAAGCTATGCGGTCGATGAATTTCGCAAAAAACTTGCTCGTGGTGATCACTTCTTAACCAGCGTTCTGAAGTCCGGCGTTCGGTTTGTGAAAGGCGAGAAGCGTGACCTGGAAGCAGTTACTCGCAAACAATGAAGTCAAGCCGCACAAAACGTCGAAGGCGGAGCTCGATAGTTTGCGGGCCATCATTCTCCGCGACATAAGCGACGCATCGGTAGATAGCGTTTCGGCGGACAGGCGCTTCGCGACTGCTTACAATGCAGCTCTGCAGGCTTCCAAAATGGCGGTTGCATGTGCTGGCTATCGCGTAGCCGGCGCAGGGCATCATCGGATTTCTTTCGAGGCGGTGAGGCGCGCGATTGGAAAACCGGTGGATCCTTTCAGCGATTATTTCGACAGATGCCGCCGCAAAAGAAACGTGATTGACTACGACGACGCCTGTGTCGCCAGCGAAACGGAGGCCGGGGAGATTTTGGCGAAAGCTAAGGAATTTGTTGAGATGGTTGAACAGTGGATCGCTAGGGCTCATCCGTCTCTGAAAGCATAGGACATAGTCGAAATGCAACATCACGATTCCCGGAGCGAATCGCCGCCCAGAAAATAGTGCACCGCCGGCGTAATCACCAGCGACAGCACCATCGAAATCAATATTCCCCCAATCACCGCAATGGCCAGCGGCTGCAGCATCTGCGATCCCGCGCCCAGAGCGAAAGCCAGCGGCAGCATTCCGGCGATGGTGGCGAGCGCGGTCATCACAATCGGGCGTAATCTCCGCCGCGCCGCCTGCATCATCGCCTCTTCGGCGGAGAATCCCAGCGCCCGAAACTTCTCGTCCGCATCCAGCAGCAGGATTCCGTTTTTCGCCACAATCCCTACCACCATAATCATTCCCATGAACGAAGAAACATTGAACGTAGTGCGGGTGATGACCAGCGCAATAAACACTCCCGAGGTGGAAAGCAGCGCTGACGCCAGGATCGCCATGGGCGCGGCAAACGATCCAAACTCGAACAGCAGCACAATGAACACCAGCACAATGGCCAAAATCAGCACAAACACCAAATCGCGAAACGACTTCTGCTCCTGCTTATAAGTTCCGCCGTATTCCACGCGCAGGCTCGCCGGCAAATGCAGCCCAGCGACTGCCTTCTGCACCGCCGCCACCGCGCTGCCCAGGTCCACGCCCTCCAGGCGCGCGGTCACCGACACATCCCGCTGCAAATTCTCCCGCCGAATCTCAGTCTGCGGAGGCATTTCGATAATCGTCGCCAGAGCCCCCAGTGTTGCCGTCCGCCCGCTGCTGCTGGTCAGCAACGTATCGCGCATGGCTTCGAGCGAAACCCGTTTATTCGCAGGGAAGCGCACTCGAACCGTATACGGACGGTCATTGCTGACCACAGGCATTGCCGCCGGCTCACCCTCCAGAATGGCTACGGCATCGGTGGCGATCTCCTCCGGGGTAAAGCCCGCGCGCGCCGCCACGCTGGGGTTCACCTGAAACGTCACCGCCGGCCCGCTAACTGTGTTTTCTATCCCATCCAGAACATCTACAACGCCGTTCACTTTACTGATAGCATCCGCGACTTTCGGTGCCCAGCTCTCCAACATCGCTGGGTCTTCGGAAAACAATTTGATTTGCACCGGCTCCGGTTCACTGGTTAGGTCGCCGATCATGTCCTGCAGCACCTGCACAAACTCCACTTTCACCGCCGGCTCGTGCGCCGCCACCTGGGTGCGAATATCCTCGATCACATCATCAATCCCGCGCTTGCGATCTTTCTTCAGCTTCACCAGGATGTCGCCACGGTTCGCCTCCGTCACCGCCGCCAGGCCCAATTCCAGTCCGGTGCGGCGGGAAGCGCTCTCCACCTCCGGCACCGAATTGACGATCCTCTCCATGTCCTTCACCATGCGGTCAGTCTCTGCCAGAGATGTGCCGGCTGGAGTCCAGTAGTCCACCGTGAATCCACCCTCATCCATCTCCGGCATCAGGTCCGATCCTGAGAACCGGTAGCAAACGTAAGACGACACCACCAACACCAGGCTCAATCCCGCCAGCCAAATTGGTTTCTCCACGCCGCGCCGCAGCCAGCGCGCGTGGAAGTCGACGATCTTGCGAAAGAAAGTTCCCAGGCTTAGTTCCTCGACCGCCAGCAACCGCGAAGCCGACTCGGCTTCCGGCTCCTCACTAGCCACTTGGTCCCTGTCAGGATCCGCGTGCCTGCGAATGAGATATTGGCTCAGGTTCGGCGTCCATGTGAGCGCCAGCGCCAGAGACGTGAACAGCGCCACTCCCATGGTCACCGCCAGCGCCCGGAAGAATGTTCCGGTCACGCCGGTAATCGAGATCAGCGGAAGAAACACCACCACCGGAGTCACCGTCGATCCGATCAGCGGAATCGTGATTTCCTGCAATGCGCTGTGAATCGCCTGCAGCTTGCCCTGCCCGGCGTCGCGATGCAGCACGATGTTCTCGACAACGACGATGGCGTCGTCAATCACCAGCCCTACGGCGGCCGCCAGGCCACCCAGCGTCATCAAGTTAAAGCTTTGGTTTAACAGTTTGAGCGCGACCAGAGTCAGCGCAATCGTGACCGGAATCACCAGACCCGCCACCACCGACGTTCCCCAATCGCGGAGGAACACCACCAGAATGATCGAAGCCAGAATCACTCCCAGCAGGATCGCGTCACGCACACTCTTAATCGAATCACTCACGATGATCGACTGGTCGTAGAACGGTCGAATCTCGATCCCGCGCGGCAGTTCTTTCTGAATGCGCGCGACCTCCGCGTGGACTTCATCGGCCACCTGCACGGTATTGCTGTCGGGCTGGCGATTGATGTTCAGCAGCACCGCAGGGTTCCCATTCGCCGTTACGATTGTGTAAACCGGCTTCACTCCCGGTTCCACGGTCGCAACATCGCCGATGCGAACCGGAATTCCGGTGGAGGTGGTTTTAATCACGACCGCCGCAATCTCCTCGGGGGTGCGCACCTGTCCGCTCACCAAACCCAGCACTAATTGGTGATTGCGCTCGAGGAGCCCGGGCGAATCGATCAGGTTGGTGCGGCGCATCGTGTCCAGAATGTCGGTGACGGTCACGCTCGCAGTCAACAGCTTGGCCGGGTCCGGCGTGATGTGGAACTCCGGCTCCTGCCCGCCCTGCACCAGCACAGTCGAGACGCCATTCAGCCGGTTCAGGCGTGGCTTGATGTCGTAGGTAGCCATCTCCCAAAGCCGCGTTTGCGGAATCGTCTGCGAAGTCAGGCTGTATCCGATGATGGGAAAGCTGGCAAAGGTCATGCGATTAGCGACGACCGTTGCCGTCGACGGCAGTTCGGGCTGCACCCGCGAAATCGCCGCATTCACATACTGCAGAGTCTGGAACATATCGACGTTCCAGTCGAAGAACAGATCAATCTCCGCCGACCCACGGCTGGTGATCGACCGCACCTCCTGCAACCCGGGAACGCTGTTCACCGCTTCTTCGATGGGACGCGTGACCATCACCATCATCTGGTCGATGGGCATCACGCCGTTATCTACGGCGATCAGGACGCGAGGAAAGTTGGTCGCCGGAAAAACCGCGACTGGAATGGTGAAGGCGAGATAAACGCCCAGCAACGCAACCGTAAGAATCAGGAAGATCACCGGCTTGGAATGCCGCGCAAACCAGTAGTTGTGCTCCGTCTGATCTGCCAAATCTCCTCCCGAAACCGAGAACCGAGAACGATCAACTAAAAACTGATTGTTAATCCAGCCTATCTGCACTCACCGCGAGGCCGGGACGGCGAACCGGCCTGACGTGGCCACAGCGGAGCGAGGAATGATAATCTGAGGTCGATGACAGTTCTGAAAACCTACTTGTTCTCCGCCGCCGTGATCTTGCTGTTATCCGGCAGCCCGTAAGCACCCGATCCCACCACGCGGTCCCCATCCTTCAATCCTTCGACGATCTGAATCTGCTCGTCCTGCCGAATCCCAACCTTCACAGGTTTCTGGTGGGCGCGGCCATCGGAACCCGCCAGCATGACCGAACTGCTTCCATCCTGTGCCGTAAGCAATGCAGCCGGCGGAATCACCAGCGCATCGGGAACCGACCGCGCCAGCATCGAAATCCGCATACTCGTCCCAGGCTTCATGCGGGCCTTGGGATTCTTGGCCTGCACCCAAACCTCGACGGTCGTGCTGTTCGGATCGAGCGCCGGACTCACCACCGTGACCTTCCCTTCGACTGGCTCATCCTCGCCGGGCACAACGATGCTCGCAGCGTCTCCCACCTTGAGCAGCGCCGCGTCCGGCTGCGGAACGTGAGCCCGGGCGATCACCTGCGAAATATCCATGACCGTGAGCAGGGGAGCCCCGGCGGCAGCCATCTCTCCCGAATACAGCGGTCGATCCGTTACCACTCCATCGATGGGGCTGCGAATCTCCGAATACCCGAGCTGAGCCTCGGCTCCCAGATACTTCCCCTTCGCCGATTCAAGCTGGCCGGCTGCGGATTTAAGTTCCTGCTGCTTTCCGATCGCCAGCAATGCCTCCAGATGCTTCTGCGCGATCTCGGACTGGCTGCGAGCGTTGGTCAGATCGACTCCCGCCTGGTCAAGTTCTTTGCGCGGCATGGCCCCTTGCTGAAAAAGATCCTGCCGGCTGTCGTAGACTTTTTGCTGAGCCTCCAAAAGCTGCTTTGCTGCCTGTGCGTCGAGCGTGGCTTTCTGAACTTCCTGGGGAAGACTCGCTGCGGTCGTGGTCTCGTAGGCCGCTTGGGCTTGGTCGTATACGCCCTTGTTATCCTGGGCCGCGGCGGCGAGATCCCGGTTCTCCAGCGCGGCCAACAACTGTCCGCGATGCACCGGGCTGCCGCGCTTGACGTAGAAGACCCTCACTGGCGCGCTGATCTTGGGAGTGATAGCTGCCTGTTGCAGGGGGAAGAGCACCGCGTCCGCGGTGACTGTGCGCTGGATGGTTGTCTTCTGTACCGATACGATTTGCACCGGCACAGGAGTCTCTTTTTCGCCGGGATTGCCCGAGCAGGCGGCGAACAGGAGCGTCAGAATTCCGGCAAGCGCGAGGACGATCAATCGGGCGAATTTATTGTCATTCCGACGATGAGCGCAGCGAAGAGGAGGAATCTGCTGTTCTTCCGGCGCAAACGACACCAGATTCCTCGTTTCGCTCGGAATGACAATAGGGTTAGGTCTTCGCATCACAGGCTCCCCGTCAGCGTCTGCAAATTCGCCATCGCCACCCGAAACCTCGCCTGCCCATCGTCGAAAGCCCTGCGCGCCGCCGTCAGCGTGTTTTGCGCGTCCACGACTTCGAGCACCGTCGCCTCTCCTGCCTGATAGCGCAGCGTAGTCAGCCGTGAACTCTCGGCGGCCAATTCCGCCGATTTGTTCAACGACTCCAACTCCAGGCGCGCGGTCTGCGCCTCCGCGTAGAAGATGTGAAGATTCCCCAGCAGTTGCCGTTGCGCGAAACTTAACTCTACCTTCGCCTGATCCCGCCGCAGGTCCGCCTGTTTCACTCGGCTGCGGCTCGCTCCCCAATTCCACAAGGGAAATTGCAGCGTCGCCGTCGCCGCATAGCCCAGATTGTCGAATGCCATCGGTTCGCGTGGCGAAGTGACTGGCATCAATTCCGTAGTAATAATTCAGGTCGAGAGATGGCAAAAATCCGCCCCACGCCACCGCGACCTCCTGATTGGCCGCTTGCAACGCCGCCAGCGCCGCGCGAATTTCCGGGTTGTTGTTCGCCGCCGCTGCCTGCACGTCGGTGAACGGCGGCAACGGCTCGGGCAGTTGCAGATCGTCCACCACCGCGAAGTTTTGGTTGAAGTCCGGAAAAACTAGCACGGCCAATTCCACCCGGCTGCGGTTCATCTCCAACTCGGCTTCCTGCAAGTCGCGCTCCTGCTGCTGAGATTGAATCTGCGCTTTGATCACATCGGAGTGCGCCACTTCGCCTCCGTGTTCGAGCTTCTGGCTAATATCGAGAAAGCGCTGGCCTTCTCCCGCCGCGTGCTGTGCGGTGGAGTATTTGCGTTGCGCGACGACAAATCCGTAATAAGCCTGCACCACGGCCGCAACCAAGCCGCGCGCCGCGATTTCTGAGCGCGCCTTGGCGAGTGCCTCGACTGCCGCGGTCCGCCGATAGTCAGCGATGTTTCCCAGCGAGATCGCCTGATGAACGTTGCCCTGGCTCATGTACTCATGTACGCCGTTGTTGCCAATGTACTTGCCGGACGGAGTGCCGTTACCCTCGGTGTAGAGAAATGCAGCGTTGTAGCTGACATTGGGCAACAACCCTGCCCGGCTCTGTACTCGGTCTTCCCTAGCCAGCCCGAATTCGGTCAGCGATGCGCGAAATGCAGGATCGTTCTTGCGCGCCCGCTGAATCGCGTCTTGCAAGGTCAGGGTCAGCGGAGCGGCGCTGGCCGCTGCCGACTGATCGACGGCGACCTGATTCGAGCCAGTTTGATTCGAGCCGGGCTGCGCCCACGCCGCTGTCACGCTTAGCACCACGGTAAGGCACGCGGTCCAACTTCGCGCCTGCCGCTTCACGATATCGCTGGTGTCTGCCATAGCCTGCTCCTCGCTGCGGTGGGGATGATCATTCCGTAACGAAGATTAAGGCAAGCTGAAAGGAAGATGAAGATTGCCGTCTGAGTTGTTACTCTCTCGACTTTGTCCTCGTGTCATGCCGGCGGAGTCGAAGCCATCCCCAGCCCGCAAGGCCGGTGCCGGAGGTAGGGATTCCTCCGCCTTCGCTATCGCTCAGGGTCGGAATGACAAATTCATGAAAAGCAGCTCATTTCACGGGCAATTCCACGGTCATGCGGGTGCCCTGTCCTGATGCACTCTCCGCACGGATGTTTCCACCGTAGGCTTCGACTAGAGCTTTGGCGATAGCGAGTCCCAAGCCAAAACCGCCGGTGGCGCGGGCGCGAGAGATGTCTCCGCGATAGAAGCGGTCAAAAATATGCGGCAAGTCTTGCGGCGGAATGCCCGGCCCGTGGTCGGAAAATGTCACTTGCGCCGGACCACCATCACGACGGCTCACTGCAACTTCGATCTCTCCGCCCATGCTGTAGCGCACTGCATTCTCCAGCAGATTGCTCCAAACCAACTGCAAGTCTTCGGGATCGGCCTGCAGCCGCACCGGCCCGTTGGTAGAAAGCTGAATCTGTGCGTTGCCGGAATCCGCCAGACCGCGAATATGCTCGACCGCCGCATGGCAGCTTGCGCCTAGTTCGACCTCTTCGAGATCGCGGCGTAGGGCGCCGTGCGCCCATTGCTCGGCACGGGCCAATCGCAGCATCCATTGCAGCAGCCTTTCCAGGCGCTCTAGATCTTCCAGCGAGTGCTCCACCCCGGCCTGATACTCTGCGGAACTGCGTGGACGCTGCAGCAGCGACTGCAACGTGGACTTCAGCACCGCCACTGGAGTCTTCAACTCGTGCGCAGCGTTGCCCATAAACTCCCTCTGCTGCACAAAGGAATTCTGCAGACGCGCCAGCATTTTTGCCATGGAGTCAGTAAGCGGACGCAACTCCTCGGTTTGTTGCGCGTCGTTTGGAGCGCGAAACTCCCAGTTCTGCGCCGAGACCAGCGCCGCTTGCCCAGCCAGGTGCTGCAATGGCCGCAGTCCGCGCCGTATGCCCCAGAAGGCCAAGAGCACGGTAACAACCAGAAGCAGCAGACTCGCGGCCGTAATGAAGACCGCTGTTTCTTTTACCTCGTACTGCAAATGAACCATGGGAGCGACGTAGACGATGGTCAGGGTTTGCGGCCGGAAAGCCTTGCCTTCTTCGCGGTCCAGCACCGGAACGCCGGATACCCGCAAGACTCGGTAGCGTATGCCGTCTTGAGTAAAAGTCTGCCGCTCACCTCTGGAATGCTCAAGATTCATGCCTTCAAGCCAGTTGGAGGAATGCAGCAGCAGTCCCGAACGCTCGGCCCACACCGCGAAGGCGTCGGGATGGGCAGGGTCGAGCGAGGACGGCATCAGGGTGTCGTCGAAATACACGTTGCCGCTGGCATCTTCGGCGTAGCGCACCAGAGCGGCGATACTCATGGCGCGAGCCTGCATGGCGGCGTCCAGCGTCGAAAGCAAGCGCCGGCGCGTGTAATAGATACCGGCGAACAGCAGACCCCCAGCCAGCAATACTTGCGACAAAATTACCGTTGCCACCAGCCGCCGTTGAATGGAGTTTCGCCGCATCGCTAATCCCGGTTTAGTGCCATCGCAAATAACACTCAGTCCTGCAAAATATAACCCTGCCCGCGTACCGTATGAATCAATGGGCGCAAAGAGCCCCCTTCCAGCTTTCGCCGCAGTCCGGAAATATATACCTCGATCACATTGCTGAATTTCTCCCAGTTGTAGTCGTAGAGATGTTCCAGCAGTTCGGTCTTTGACACCACCGCCCTCGGCCGATGTGCCAGGTACTCAAGCACGCGATACTCCATCGCAGTAAGGGCGATGGGGCCTCCACCACGCTGTACCGTGCGATTCACGGTATTCAATTCCAAATCGCCAATGCGTAGCACCGGCGAGGGCTGTCCCTTGCCGCGCCGGATCAAGGCCTTGGTGCGGGCCAGCAATTCTCCCAGATCGAAGGGTTTGGTCAGGTAGTCGTCGGCTCCCGCATTGAGCAGGGCCACGACGGATTCTTTGTCGTCGCGCGCAGTCAGCACCAGAACTGGCGTGTGTTGGCCTCCCTTACGAATGCGAGTGAGCAATTGGAGGCCGTCCAGCTTTGGCAACATGAGATCCAGGATGAGCGCATCGTAGGCGTTCGACTCGGCGTGAAAGAGACCTTCTTCGCCATCCGGAGCGATGTCGACGGCATACCCGGCGCTCTCGCGCAAGCTGCGGGCTATATTCTCTGCCAGGCGAGGCTCGTCTTCGACAATCAGAACGCGCACAGTGTCCTCGGGACCCATGACTTGCAGGGTATCCAGATCAACCTTAACGCGAACTGAAGACAGCGGGAAGTCGCGATCAATGGACACTCACGACTGTATCCGGGCGGTTGAAAGATGTGACCATGGCATAAACACAACATGAAGGAAGTCGCCATCTCGGTGTTCCGGGCGAACTGCCTCAGCGTTCTGGAGCAGGTGCACAAGACGCGCAAACCAATTCGTGTAACCCGCTTTGGCAAGCCGGTGGCCGAGGTCGTTCCGCCCACCCCGCGCCGCCGCCCAAAGAGCTGGTTGGGATGCATGGCTGGAAGCGCAAAAATTGTAGGGGATATCGCGGGCCCTACCGGCGATGGGAATGATTGGGAAGCTTTTCGCTAGATGATCTCTCGCTGGATTGCGGCCGCAGTGGGACCTCACTGACTCAGGCGGCGTTGCCTATGTTTTGTGAGTTCGTCCCCCGGCGGCTTCATACTGACCTCGCGTTTTTCTTTACACCCGTTCAATCGCGACCGACTGTATGACCACGTCCTTCGCCGGCCGATCCTGGCGATTGCGGGGAACATTCACGATCTTCTCCGCCACTTCCTGGCCCTCCACCACTTCTCCGAAGATGGTGTGCTTTCCCGTCAGCCACGCGGTCGGCGCGAGCGTGATGAAGAATTGCGAGCCATTGGTGTTGGGGCCGGCGTTGGCCATGGCCAGCTTGCCGGCCTTGTCGAACTTGTGCGGCGAGCCTTTGGTCTCATCCTCGAACTGATAGCCGGGGCCGCCCATGCCGGTGCCGGCCGGGTCGCCGCCCTGGATCATGAAGTTCGGAATAACGCGATGGAAGATGGTGCCGTCGTAGAGCCGGTCCTTGCTCTTCTTGCGACTGACGGGATGCGTCCAGTCGCGCTTGCCCTCGGCAAGTTCGGTGAAGTTGGCGACAGTCTTGGGCGCATCTTTCTCAAAGAGGCGGCAAACGATCGAACCTTCGGAAGTGGTGAAAACGGCATAAGTTCCAGGCTGACGAGTCATGGAGTCCTTTCTTGATCGTGTGGCGGGCACTCTTGCCCTCGGGGCGAGGGCGAGACGCCCTCGCCGACAGCAGGCGGGGACGCCGGCGCTACTTGTTTGGAGTCGTAGTGGCTTTGGGTTTGGTTGCAGGCTTTGCTCCGGCGGCGGGCTTGGCCGCCGCTGCGCCGCCTTGCATAATCTTGATGTGCGCTATCTTGATCGGCTGGTAGGGCCGGTCATTCGCGTCCCGTCCGCGGCGCGCAATTTCCTTGACCAGAGTTACCGAGGGTTCGTCGCACTGGCCGAAGATGGTGTAGCCGCCATTCAGGCTGGCATAGGCGATTTCCGTGATGAAAAACTGCGAACCATTCGTGTCCGGACCAGCATTGGCATAGGCCAGCCGTCCGGGACGATCAAACTTCAGGTCGGGAGAAGTTTCATTCTTGAAGGCATAGCCGGGATCGCCGGCGCCGGTTCCGGCGGGGTCTCCGCCCTGGATCATGAACTCGGGAATCACGCGATGAAAGATGGTGCCGTCATAGAGCGGCACACCATGCTTCTTGGCGTGCGACACCGGATTGGTCCAGTCCTTGGTGCCTTGCGCCAGGCCGATAAAGTTCGCTACTCCAATCGGAGCCTGCTTGGGAAAAAGCACGCAAGTCAGGTTGCCCGCCGTGGTCTGGATAACCGCCGTAGGTCCAGCCGAAGCAGCAACTGCGGGCCTGGCGGCCATCGGCTTGTGGACCGGGGCAGACTTCGCCGGCGCAGCTTGTGGCCAGACCGGCGACGTGAGTGCGAAAAGGGAAATAACCAGCAATAACTTGCTCATGGACGCTCCTAATTGCCGGGCACCGCCCGGGCGGACAGCCGATGGCGGCCGTCTCCACGTGGTTTGTTCTAAACGCAAGGCACAATTCTACTGCAACCCGACCCACTTTGACTTGACTGGGTGGGTTCACGAAGCCTCGCAATCAGCGGATCGCTCAGGGCACGGAGAAGTCTGCTTGACAAAAAAAACGGCGCCCACTGAGGGCGCCGCGATCATACAACTCTGTTCGGGCTGAAAACGAAACCTGATTGCTTACGGCAAAAACGATGCCGGGAGAAGTACATAAGATTCCGGAGTGATCGGAGTTTGCTGCTCCGGCGTCGCAGGAAGCGACTGCGTGTTTTCCTTGGCTTCCATCACGTCTGCATCGCGCCACTTGGAGTAGCGGTCGGAAACCATCACGTGGAACACCCACTGATGACGCTCTTCTTCGGGCTCGATCATGCCCTGGTTGCTAAGTGGCAGCATGTACTGTTCGATCCAGCGAATCTGTTCGCCGGTCAGCCCGCGACGCTGGATGTCAACCGTGATACCCGCCAGGTGCGAGGATGCGGTCTCGCCACTCTCCGGAGCGGCGTTGCGGTTGTGGCGGCGGAGCTTCTTCTGTTGTTGCATAGTGCGCACCGCGGAGTTCACCTGAATCGAAGCGTGGAACTCTTTGTAGAAGTTCTGTCCCAGATCTTCCACGAAATCGCGCGTCCAGGGACGGCAGAAGCGCCGGCTCGGATCCAGGCCAGGAGCGAAACGCACAGATTCACTGGCGCGAATCGGTACCAGCGAGCCGTTGGTCTTCAGTTCTTCGAGTTCGGCATCGTCCTGAATCCGCGGCAACTCCAGACGATCGACTTCTTCGTTCTGGCGCAGCATCGATTCGTGTGTGGGCCGGAACAGCGGATTGTGCAACACGCTGAGAAAGTGCCGGCGGTGGTGGCCAGTGTGATGAGGTTGATGGTTAGCGGTGCTGTGCAGCGCCGATGCCCTGCAGCAAACCGTGATGGCCAGTAAGAAGAGAAATGCGCGTTGAACTTGAGTTTTCACGAAGTGGCCTCGAATCAACTACTCAGTGCCTTGGCGCCCAAAGGCAGGCGCGTATTCTACTGGAGTAGCAAAAATTTGCAACTGGTTACTAGTTTGTTACCCCGTTCGGCCTCGGCTTCGATTACTTCCGTGACTCGATTCGCGTAACTGGTGATGAGTATTGCAGGTGGGATGCCGCTTCAAGCGACATTTTAGAGATAGTGGGTATCTGCCTGAATACAAGCGTACTATTCGTATTCAATAGCCCAAAAGTGGTGGCGACGCGCTTCGTCACTGTGACAACTTTATTGACGGAAAAGGTCACCGATGGCCTGTTTCATGACCTCGCGGCCAACCTCGGAGATTGAGCGAGTAAGTGGAATTTCCTTGGGACAGGTCTCCACGCAGTTCTGCGCGTAGCCGCATTCCTGGATTCCGCCATCGCCCATCAGGGCCGTGAGGCGTTCGCGCTTGAGCGCCGCGCCCGTGGGATGAGTGTTGAACAGACGCACTTGGGAAATGGCAGCGGCCCCGACGAAACCGGTGTCGTTGTTGAACTGCGGGCAGACTTCCATGCAGCAGCAGCAAGAAATGCAGTTGGAGAGAGGGTAAGCCAACTCCTGCTGCGCCATGGTCATACGTGGACCAGAGCCGAGATCGTAAGTACCGTCGACGGGTACCCACGCCTTCACTGCCTTAAGATTTTCAAATAATACGCTGCGGTCTACGGCCAGATCGCGAACCACGGGGAACTTGGAAAACGGCTCCAGGCGAATGGGCTTTTCCAGGTTGTCGACCAGAGCCGAGCAGGCCATACGGGCGCGTCCGTTGATGAGCATGGCGCAGGAGCCGCAGATTTCCTCCAGGCAATTGGAGTCGTAGGTGATGGGCGTAGTCGGCTTGCCGTCGCGGGTGACGGGATTGCGGGCGATCTCCATCAGCGAGGAGATCACGTTCATGCCGGGATGCCAGGCCAGTTGGAACTCTTCCCAGCGCGAGGGTGCGCTGGGGTTGGCCTGGCGTTTGATTTTGAAGAGGACGGATTTTTCAGCCATGATTAAGCTTCCAGCTACTAGCTCCTAGCGACTCATGCAAACCCCTGTCATTCAGAGCGATGCGAAGAATCCCTAAACCCGGCAGTGCACATTGGAGGGTAGGGATGCTTCGACTGCGAACGAGGTTCGCTTCGCGTAACTCGTTCTCCGCTCAGCATGACAGATTCCGGTTGGTCTCAATACTTCCTCGCCCGTGGCGGAATCAGCGACACATCCACCGGCTCGAACTCAAATCTCGGCTCATCCGCGTCCGGCGCGAAGATCGCTTTGGTTGTCTTCAGCCAGTTCTTGTCGTCGCGCTCGGGGAAATCCGGCTTGTAGTGCGCGCCGCGCGATTCGTCGCGCATAGCCGCGCCCTGTGCGATCACCCGCGAAAGCTGCAGCATGTTGTAGAGCTGCCGGGTGAAAACCACCGAGGTATTTGCCCACTGCGTGCGGTCGCTGAGGTTGACGTGCCGGAAGCGCTCCAGCAATTTGCACAACTCGGCGTCGGTCTGTTTCAGGTTCTTGTTGTAGCGGATGACGGTGCAATCTTTCGTCATCAAGTCGCCCAGCTCGCGCCACAGCTTGAACGGGTTCTCGTTGCCTTCCGATTTCATCAGGCCGGCGTTGATATCTTCCTGGCGTTTGCGTTCAGCGTCGAAGTGGCCGTTGCTGGGCGCATCGTCGAGACTCTTGGCGTACCGAACCGCATTGGGCCCGGAAATAAATCCGCCGTAGATGCAGGACACCAGCGAGTTGGCCCCCAGCCGGTTGGCGCCGTGATACTGGTATTCGCACTCGCCGGCGGCAAAAATGCCCGGCACATTGGTGCACTGGTCGAAATCCACCCACATGCCGCCCATGGTGTAGTGCATGCCGGGGAAGATCTTGCATGGGCGTGTCGCGGGGATCGTCGCCGACGAACTTCTCGTAAATCTCCAGAATGCCTTCCAGCTTGCGATCAAGAATCTTCCGGTCGATGTGCGTTAAGTCGAAATAAACCATCGGCTTGCCGTCGATGCCGAGGTTGCACTCGAAGACGACCTTAAAAATCGCCCGGGTGGCTACGTCGCGCGGAACCAGGTTGCCGTATTTTGGATACCACTCTTCGAGAAAATACCAACGCTCTTTTTCCGGTATCGATTTCGGATCGCGCTTGTCGCCCTGCGTCTTCGGCACCCACACCCGGCCGCCTTCGCCGCGGGCCGACTCCGACATCAGCCGCAGCTTGTCTTCTCCGGGAATACAGGTCGGGTGTACCTGGATGAACTCACCATTGGCGTAGTAGCAGCCTTGCTGATACAACGCGGACTGCGCCGAGCCGGTGCAAACCACGGAATTGGTCGACCGCCCGAAGATGGCGCCGATGCCGCCGGTGGCGACGATGATGGCGTCGGCGGGGAAGGTACGGACCTCCATGGAACGCAAGTCCATGGCGCAGATGCCGCGGCAGACTCCGTTGCTGTCCAGCACAGCGGAGAGGAATTCCCAGTGCTCGTACTTCTTGACCTTGCCTTCGGACTCGTGGCGCCGTACCTGCTCGTCAAGCGCATAGAGAAGCTGCTGGCCGGTGGTGGCGCCGGCGAAAGCGGTGCGGTTGAAGAGCGTGCCGCCGAAGCGGCGGAAGTCGAGCAGGCCTTCGGGAGTGCGATTGAAGGGCACGCCCATGCGGTCGAGCAGATCGATGATCCCCGGCGCGGCCTCGCACATGGCTTTGACGGGAGGCTGATTGGCCAGAAAATCGCCGCCGTAGACGGTGTCGTCAAAATGTTTCCAGGTAGAATCGCCCTCGCCTTTGAGGTTCTTGGCGGCGTTGATGCCGCCCTGAGCGCAGACGGAGTGCGAGCGCTTTACCGGCACGATGGAGAACAAATCCACACTGCCGCCCATTTCGGCGATCTTGATGACGGCGGAAAGTCCCGCCAGCCCGCCGCCGATCACGATGATTTTGGGATTGGTTGCCATTCTGGATTCTATTTAGCTCCCAAGAGCATGAACCACGAAGGACACGAAGGTTCACGAAGGAAAATCATGTTTTTACTTCGTGAACCTTCGTGGTTCATGCTCTTTCTCAATTCGCCCCCGCCCCTTCCACCATATGCGCGCCGGCCGGATCAGTCGGCTGCGGCGGATGCGAGCGCAACGATGTCAAGCTGCCCAACCCTGCCCCGCTCAGCACGAAGAAGAAGGCCACGCACACGATCAAGAACCGTTTGCGCGCTTTCTCGCCCGAGACAATCCCCCACTTGGCGCAGAACAGCCAAATGCCATACGCGAAATGCCACGACGCGCAAATCAGCCCCACCACATAAAACAGGAACAAGCCGGTGTGAAACACCTCGCCCTGCACCTTGCCGAATGACGCGCCCGGGATACTGATGCAGATCGACTCCGGTGAAGCGCATGGTGTAGGTGTGCCAGACGATGTAAGCGAAGGCAATGCCGCCGGTCCAGCGCTGCGCCGTGTACATCCAGTTGCCGGTCCAGGGATAGTCGCCGACGTTCGACCTCGCCGCGATACCAGATGTAAAAACCGTACAGCGCGTGAAACACGATAGGCAGCCAGATGCCAAACAGCTCAAGCACGGGAACCAGCGGAAGACTGGCCAGAAAACGTACCTGGCGAGCATAGGCCGCCGGGCCGCTGATGGCGGTGGCGTTAGAAATCAGAATGTGCTCGAAGAGAAACGCGCCCACGGGAATGATGCCGCTGAGCGAATGCAGGCGGCGCAGCCAAAAGGAGTATCCCTGGCCCGCTCGCAACGGAGCGACACCACTTTTTCACCACCGGAGATGTAGGACTGGCGGTCGACGCCAAAGAACGCTCCCTATGCCTTCAGCAACGAGTGCAGAACTTTTTATTATCGGGGCGGGGGAGAAAGGAAGTCAAGGATGGGACATGTGAATCAGGAAACCAGCGCGGGCGCTGGACGTACTTGGCTCTCTATTTCGGAGATCGTTCCAGAACGCCTGGACACTTCCAGATCGTAGAACGTTTGCAAGTTAAGCCAAAACTCAGCGTTCGTATGGAAGTACCGCGCCAGGCGCAGGGCTGTCTCCGCCGTGATCCGGCGGCGCCCGTGCACAATTTCGCCGACGCGCGTCGCCGGGACGTGCAGTTCGAGCGCAAGCTTGTTGACGGTCAGGCTGAGCGGCTTCATGAAATCCTCGCGGAGGATTTCACCGGGATGCACGGGAGCCATAAGCCTTTTGGTTTTGTTCATCTTCATCTCTATCGAACTCCTTCGCTAGTGATAGTCGACAATTTCCACGTGGTGGCAGTCGCCATCGCGCCACACAAAGCAGATGCGCCATCGATCGTTGATGCGGATCGAGTGCTGTCCTTTGCGGTCACCTCCCAGCGCCTCCAACTGATTCCCCGGAGGCGAAGCCAAGACCCGCAATTCTGTGGCGGCGTGGAGTTGGAGCAACTTCCGCAGGGCGACGCGTTCGATAGCGCGAAAACGCTTGCTGTGATGATAGTGAAAAAGCTCCTCTGTCTCCTTCGAGCCAAAGCTCTGGATCACACGCCAAGGATACTACGCGAGACGTTATACGTCAATCATGGTGGGAAAGTTCGGGACCTGACCAGAGTCCGACTAGAATCGGAATCTGGGCCACAGGTGCGCACCCTGCGAAAACCG